>NZ_JABFAZ010000004.1:0-36005 GCF_017168505.1 Micrococcus sp. KRD077
GGACATGGTCGGCTCCCGTTCGTCGGGTGGAGTGGGGGCGGTCCGTCACGCGGACGCCTGGGCCATTATGCGGCCCGGCCTATGCTGGGGGACGCACCCGGACCCCCTCGAAGGAGCGCCCCCTCGTGACCTCTGCCCAGCCCACCACCACCACCGTCCTGGACACGGTGCCCCTGAAGCGGGCCCTGATCTCCGTGTACGACAAGACCGGCCTCGAGGAGCTCGCCACAGGGCTCCACGCCGCGGGCGTGCAGATCGTCTCGACCGGCTCCACCGCCCAGCGCATCGCCGCCGCCGGTGTGCCCGTCACCGAGGTCGCCGAGGTCACCGGGTTCCAGGAGTGCCTGGACGGCCGCGTGAAGACGCTGCACCCGCGCGTGCACGCGGGCATCCTGGCCGACCGTCGTCGCGAGGACCACGTGACCCAGCTGCGCGAGCTCGAGGTGGAGCCGTTCGACCTCGTCGTCGTGAACCTCTACCCGTTCGTGGACACCGTGAACTCGGGCGCAGCGGAGGACGCCGTCGTCGAGCAGATCGACATCGGCGGGCCGTCCATGGTGCGCGCGGCCGCGAAGAACCACGCGTCCGTGGCGATCGTCGTGGACCCGGCCCGCTACGGAGAGGTCGTCCAGGCCGCGCAGTCCGGCGGCTTCGACCTGCACGCCCGCCGGCGCCTGGCCGCCCTGGCCTTCGCCCACACCGCGGCGTACGACAACGCCGTGGCCGCCTGGACCGCCGCCCACTTCGGCGAGGACACGCACGCCGACGAGATCCCCGTGTTCCCGCCCTACGCCGGCTTCTCCCTCGAGCGCGCGCAGATCCTGCGCTACGGCGAGAACCCGCACCAGCCCGCGGCGCTGTACCTGGACTCCTCGGCGGCCCCCGGCATCGCGCAGGCCGAGCTGCTGCACGGCAAGCCGATGAGCTACAACAACTACGTGGACGCCGACGCCGCGGTGCGCGCCGCCTTCGACCACCCGGTCCCGGCCGTGGCGATCGTCAAGCACGCCAACCCGTGCGGCGTGGCCGTCACGGACGAGGGCACGGACATCGCGCAGGCGCACGCCAAGGCCCACGCGTGCGACCCGGTCTCCGCGTTCGGCGGCGTGATCGCGGCCAACCGCCCCGTCACCGCCGCCATGGCCGCCCAGGTGAAGGACGTGTTCACGGAGGTCGTCGTGGCCCCGGCGTTCGAGCCCGAGGCCCTGGAGATCCTCTCCGCCAAGAAGAACCTGCGCCTGCTGAGCCTGCCCGAGGGCTTCCTGCGGGACGCCGTGGAGGCCAAGCAGGTCTCCGGCGGCATGCTGCTGCAGATCGCGGACGCGGTGGACGCGGACGGCGACGACCCGGCCACCTGGACCCTCGCCGCCGGCCCCGCCGCCGACGAGGCCGTCCTGGCCGACCTGGCCTTCGCGTGGCGCGCCGTGCGCGCGGCCAAGTCCAACGCCGTGCTGCTGGCCCACGACGGCGCCACGGTGGGCGTGGGCATGGGCCAGGTCAACCGCCTCGACTCCTGCCGCCTGGCCGTCGAGCGCGCCAACACCCTGGGCGCCGCGCAGACCGGCGGGCAGGACGTGAGCAGCGCCGGCGGCGCGGAGAACGTCTCCGGGGAGGGCGCCCCCGAGCGGGCCCGCGGGTCCGTGGCCGCCTCGGACGCGTTCTTCCCGTTCGCGGACGGGCTGCAGATCCTCATCGACGCCGGCGTGAAGGCCGTCGTCCAGCCGGGCGGCTCCGTCCGGGACGAGGAGGTCGTGGCCGCGGCCGAGGCCGCCGGCGTGACCCTGTACCTGACCGGGGCGCGCCACTTCTTCCACGGCTGAGCGCGGCGCGCCGCTGCCGGACGGGGGCCCGGACCGGGCCCCCCGACCCCCAGGAGGTGACGAGGTGATGACCCGCCGCGAGGTCGAGAGCGTCGAGGACCGCATCCGCGAGCACCTGCGCAGGGACGACCTCGACAGCGCGGTCGATCTGCTGCGTGCGCTGTCCCCGGGCGACGCGCTCGAACTGCTCGACCGCTCCGAGCCGCGCATGGTCCCCGTGCTGTTCCGGCTCCTGGACAAGTCGACGGCGGTCCACGTCTTCGCGGCGATGGAGACGGGCCAGCAGTCCGACCTGGTGCGCCAACTCCAGGACGGTCAGGTCCAGGACCTCTTCGCCGAGCTGCGGGTCTCGGGCCAGGCCCGGCTGCTCGACGAGATGCCGGCCACCGTGGCCCGCAAGATGCTCGCCGGGCTCGACGCGGAGGCGAGCGGCAAGGCCGGCCGGCTCCTGGGCTACCCGGCGGACTCGGTGGGACGGCGGCTGCGCATGGCGCCCGTGCGCCTGCGCGAGGACTGGACCGTGTCCACCGCGCTCGAGAACCTCCGGGAGCACGGGGGGCAGGAGCAGGCCGCCATCGTCTCCGTGCCGGTGGTCAGTCCCCAGGCGCGTCTGACGGGCGTCGTCGACGTCTCCGTGCTGGTCACACAGCCGCTCGATGCGCGAGTCTCGGAGATCATGCGGGAACCGGTGTCCGCCGTCGCCACCGAGGACGCCGAGGAGGTGGCCCGGCTCTGCGCGGACCGCCGTCTGTGGACCGTGCCGGTGACGGACTCGGAGGGTCGCCTGATCGGGGTGTTCACGGTGGCCGACGCCCTCGAGGTCCTCGACGAGGGGTCGACCGAGGACTCCGCCCGCGCCGGCGGCGTGGAGCCGCTGGGTCGTCCCTACCTGGCGACCTCCGTCCTGGCGCTGATGCGCTCGCGCATCACGTGGCTGCTCGTGCTCGCGATCGGCGCCACCCTCACCGTGCAGGTGCTCGGCGTCTTCGAGGACACGCTCGAGGAGATGGTCGTCCTCTCCCTGTTCATCCCGCTGATCATCGGCACCGGCGGCAACACGGGCAACCAGGCGGCCACCACGGTCACCCGGGCGCTCGCCCTCGACGACGTCCGGCCCCGCGACGCGCCGCGCGTGATGTTCCGCGAGCTGCGCGTCGGCATGGCCCTGGGCGGGTGCATCGGCCTGCTGGGCCTCGTGCTCGCCGGGTTCGTGTTCTCGTGGCCCGTCGGTCTCGTGATCGGGGCGACGCTGTTCACCGTGTGTGCCTTCGCCGCCACCGTCGGCGGTCTCATGCCGTTGGCGGCCCGCACGATCGGCGCCGACCCCGCCGTGTTCTCGAACCCGTTCATCTCGACGCTCGTGGACGCCCTCGGCCTGGTCGTCTACTTCTTCATCGCCCAGGCCGTGCTCGGCATCTGAGCCGGCCACGGTCCACGCCGCCCTGCCCGCCTCGGCGAGGCGTTCCGGGGCGGGCCCGCCGGACCGGCCGTGCCGCCGTCGTCGGGGGGCGCCCCCGCCGACCCGACGCCCCCCTGGTACCCGGGCGACCCCGCCCGGCCCGGCGAGGGCACCGGCGACGGCCGGGGACGCTGACGCCGAGCCACACACGGTGTGGCGCGTCCGAGGCGCCGGGTAGATTGGCGGGGAGTCACCCGTTCCCTGCCGACGAGGGCCGCGTCTCGAGTGCGGCCAGAAGGAGAGATCATCCGCATGTCGAAGATCATCTACACGCTCACGGACGAGGCCCCCATGCTGGCCACCGCGTCGCTGCTGCCGATCGTGCGTGCCTACGCGGGCACCGCCGGCGTGGAGCTGGAGACCCGTGACATCTCGCTGGCCGGCCGCATCCTCGCCGCGTTCAAGGACGTCCTGCCCGAGGACCAGCGCACCGCGGACGCCCTCGCCGAGCTCGGCGAGTTCGTGAAGTCCCCCGAGGCGAACGTCATCAAGCTGCCGAACATCTCCGCCTCCGTGCCGCAGCTGCGCGCCGCGATCAAGGAGCTGCAGGCGGACGGCTACGCGCTGCCGGAGTACCCGGACGAGCCGAAGACCGACGAGGAGAAGGACGCGAAGGCGCGCTACGACTCGGTCAAGGGCTCCGCCGTGAACCCGGTGCTGCGCGAGGGCAACTCGGACCGCCGCGCTCCGAAGGCCGTGAAGGCGTACGCCAAGCGCTTCCCCCACTCGATGGGCGAGTGGACCCCGGACTCCAAGACCGCCGTCGCCACCATGGGCGCGGACGACTTCCGAGCCAACGAGCAATCCGTGACCCTGCCGACCGCCGACGTGCTGACGATCGAGTTCACCGGCGAGGACGGGAAGACCACCGTGCTCAAGGAGGGCCTGAAGGTCCTCAAGGGCGAGGTCGTGGACGGCACGTTCATGTCCGCCAAGGCCCTGGACGCGTTCCTCGCCGAGCAGGTCAAGCGCGCCAAGGAGGAGGGCATCCTCTTCTCCGCACACCTGAAGGCCACCATGATGAAGGTCTCCGACCCGGTGATCTTCGGCCACGTCGTGAAGGCCTACTTCTCCGAGCTGTTCGAGAAGTACGGCGAGCAGCTGGCCGCCGCCGGCCTGTCCGCGAACAACGGCCTCGCCGCGATCGAGGGCGGCCTGGACAAGCTCGACGCCGAGACCGCCGAGGGTGTGCGCGCCGCCATCGCCGCCGCCTACGAGAACGGCCCGGACGTGGCCATGGTGAACTCCGCCAAGGGCATCACCAACCTCCACGTGCCCTCCGACGTGATCGTGGACGCCTCCATGCCCGCCATGATCCGCACCTCCGGCCGCATGTGGAACAAGGACGACCAGACCCAGGACACCCTGGCCGTCATCCCGGACTCCTCCTACGCCGGCGTCTACCAGGCCGTGATCGACGACTGCAAGGCCAACGGCGCCTACGACCCCACCACCATGGGCACCGTCCCGAACGTGGGCCTCATGGCGCAGAAGGCCGAGGAGTACGGCTCGCACGACAAGACGTTCATCATGGACGCCGCGGGCACCGTGGCCGTGAAGAACTCCGCCGGGGAGACCCTGCTCTCCCACGACGTCGAGGCCGGCGACATCTGGCGCGCCTGCCAGACCAAGGACGTCCCGGTGCGCGACTGGGTGAAGCTGGCCGTGACCCGCGCCCGCGCGTCCCAGACCCCGGCCGTGTTCTGGCTGGACGAGACCCGCGCCCACGACCGCGAGCTCATCAAGAAGGTCGAGGAGTACCTCAAGGAACACGACACCGAGGGCCTGGATCTGCGCATCCTCTCCCCGGTGGAGGCCACCAAGCTCTCGGTGGAGCGCATCCGCCGCGGCGAGGACACCATCTCCGTGACCGGCAACGTGCTGCGTGACTACAACACGGACCTGTTCCCGATCCTCGAGCTGGGCACGTCCGCGAAGATGCTGTCGATCGTCCCGCTGCTCAACGGCGGCGGCCTGTTCGAGACCGGCGCGGGCGGCTCCGCCCCGAAGCACGTGCAGCAGCTGGTGGAGGAGAACCACCTGCGCTGGGACTCCCTCGGCGAGTTCCTCGCGCTGGCCGTGTCCTTCGAGCACGAGGCGGTCGCGAACGAGAACCACCGCGCGCGGGTCCTGGCGGACACCCTGGACGCCGCCACCGGCACCCTGCTGATCGAGGGCAAGTCCCCGAAGCGCAAGGTCGGCGAGCTGGACAACCGCGGCAGCCACTTCTACCTGGCGCTGTACTGGGCCCGCGAGCTGGCGAAGCAGACCGAGGACGTCGAGCTGGCGGCCGCGGCGAAGCCGGTCGCCGAGGAGCTGGAGGCCCAGGAGGAGACCATCCTGGCCGAGCTCAACGGCGTGCAGGGCTCCCCGGTGGACCTGGGCGGCTACTACTGGCCGGAGCTGGAGAAGGTCACCTCCGTGATGCGTCCGTCCGCGACGCTCAACGCGATCGTGGACAAGCTCTCCGTCTGAGCATTCGAGCGCCGGGGGCCGGGTCGCGTGCGTGGAGCGCGCGGCCCGGCCCCTACTCGTTCCCCGGCGCCCGACGCCGACCCCCGGCCACCCGGCCACCCGAGACGGCTCCCCGCCCGCAACGCGGGTTGAGTTGTCGCGGGTGTTCGAGCCCCGGACCCGTGACAACTCAACCCGCGTTGCCCGGGGCGAGGAGGTGGTCAGCCCGCGTGTGCCGCCTCGTGGGCCAGCAGGGCCTGCTTCGCGGCGGTGCCGTAGAGGTAGTGGCCGGCGGCGCCGTCGGCGCGCACCACGCGGTGGCAGGGCACGACGACGGCCACCAGGTTGGCGGCGCACGCCCCGCCGGCGGCGCGCACGGCCCGCGGGGCCCCGCACCGTTCGGCCAGGCCGCCGTAGGTGGCGGGGGAGCCGGGGGCGATGCCGCGCAGCTCCCGCCACGCCCGCTGCCGGAACGCGGTGCCCGGCTGGGTGACGTCGAGGGCGTCGAGCGCGGCCACGTCCCCCGCGGCGTAGGCGGCCAGGGCGTCGGCGACGGGCTGGGACGCACCCGGACGCGGTTCCACGGGGCGCGGGTTCATCTCGCGGTCGGCGGTCTCCGGGTCCAGGGCCACGAGCCGGTCCATGAGCGTCTCGAGGAGGCGCCCGATCGCGGCGGCGGGGGGCTCCGAGTCCTCCGGCACGGCCACGCCGGAGGCGCGCACCGTCTGGTCCTCGGGGGAGAAGACGGCCACGAGGGTGAGCTCGGTGGCGGGCAGGGCGGCGGCGGTCCAGCGCAGCTCGGGAAGCAGGTCCATCCCCTCATTGTCCTGCACGGCCCGGCCCGGACAGGTGTTCGCGCGTCCCCTCCCTGTGTCAGGCTGGCGTCCATGACCGAGATCCGCGTCTTCGAGCATCGCACCCTCCTGCGCCACCCGCGTGAGGTCGTCTTCCGCTGGCTGGAGAACCCCGGCGCGCTGGAGCGGCTCACCCCGCCCTTCGCCGGCGAGGTGGTCCAGGGGCCCACGGACGGCCTCCGCGTGGGCTCCGAGTCGCGGCTGCGCATCCAGGCCCCCGGGGCGGCCGGCCTGTTCGCCGGCGCGGCCCACGGGATGCTCACCGGCCTGCTGCCGGACGCCGTCGCCTCCCGCCTGCCCGGTGGGGCCGCGCCCGCGGTGCCGTGGCGAGCCCGCCACACGGCCTACGAGGAGGGCCGCATGTTCCGGGACGAGATGGTCTCCGGTCCCCTCGCCTCCTGGCGGCACACCCACCTGCTCGACGACGCCGCGCCCGGTGAGGCGGACACGGCGGACGGCCGGCGCGGCACGGTCGTGACGGACCACATCGAGTACGCCCTGCCGGGGGAGTCCCTGGTGTCCCGCGTGCCCGGTCTGGGCGCCGCGGCCTCGCGCCGCACCCACGAGGCGTTCGAGGCGGAGCTGGGCCGCCAGTTCGCCTACCGCGCCCGCGTGATGGCCGATGACCTGGACTTCCACGCCGCCCACCCCGGCCCCCTCGTCGGCGGGCCGGCCCGCACGGTCGCCGTGACGGGGTCCGGTGGACTGATCGGTCGGCAGCTCTGTGCCCTGCTCACCACCGGCGGCCACCGCGTCATCCGGCTCGTGCGGAGCCCGAAGAGGGCCGGTGCGCTGGACGCGGCGCTGTGGGACCCCGGCCGGGAGACCGTGGATGAGGACGCCCTGGCCGAGGCCGACGTCGTCGTGAACCTGGCGGGCGAGCCCATCGCGGGCCGGTTCACGGACGCGCACAAGGAGGCCGTGCACGACTCGCGCGTCCGCGGCACGCGCACCCTCGTGGACGCGCTCGCCCGGATCGCCGCACGGGAGGGGGACGACGCGCGGGTGCGGGCACTCGTGAACGGCTCGGCGATCGGGTACTACGGGGCGGACGCGGGCACGGGCCCGTTCGGCAGCGGCCTCGTCGAGGATCTGGAGCCCGGGGACGACTTCCTCGCCGAGGTCGTCGCGGACTGGGAGGCGGAGGCCCGGCGCGCCGAGGCGGCCGGCATCCGGGTGGCGATGCTGCGGACCGGCGTGGTGCTGAGCCCGGCCGGAGGCATGCTGCAGCAGGTGCTGCCGCTGTTCCTCGCGGGCCTCGGCGGCCCGGTCGCGACCTCGGGCGGGGAGAGCCACGACGGCAGCCCGTGGCTGAGCTGGATCGGTGCCGATGACATCGCCGGCGCCTTCGCCCACGCGGTGATCGACGACGGCGTCACCGGCCCGGTGAACGCGGTGGCGCCGGAGCCGGTCACGGCCCGGGAGTTCGCCACCGTCCTCGGGCGGGTGCTGCACCGGCCGGCGGTCATCCCGGTGCCCGACGCCGGGCCGCGCCTACTGTTGGGTGAGGAGGGCCGGGTGGAGACCGTGGCGGCGGACCAGAAGGTCGTGGCGGACCGACTGGTCGCCTCCGGCTACGACATGCGCGACCCCGAGCTGGAGGGCGCGTTGCGCCACGTGCTCGGGCGGTGACGGGGTGGGGCGGCGTCCCCCGGGACGCCGCCCCCGCGGGTTGTCAGTCCTGCAGCGCGCCGGTCTCCCGGATGAGCTGGCTCAGCGCGGTGAACGCGTCGCGGGCCAGCGCCTCCCAGAGGGCCAGGGCCAGCTGGGGGAAGCCCTCCTGGAGCGCGACCATCACCTGGGCGGTGAGGACTCGCGCCGTCACCGGCCCGCGCGCGCGAACGGTGGAGGGCTGACGGCCCGGCTGGCCGAGGGCCATCTCGCCGAACGTCATCCCCGGGGTGAGCAGGGTGCGGCGCACACGACGGCTGCCCGTGCCCTGGCCCGAGAGCTCCACGGTGCCGGAGACGATCACGTAGATGCCGCCGAACGGCTGGCCGGCGCGACGGATGATCTGGCCGTCCGAGTAGACCCGCTCGTCCATCATGGACTCGAGCAGGCGCGCATCGTCCGCGGAGAGGTGCTGCAGCAGGGGTGCTACGGCCGCCTCCTGGGCGTCCCGCGGCAGCAGGTGGGGGGCGTGCCGGGAGAGCAGCCGCTGCTCGGCCCACTGGGCGGCCCGCGAGCGGGAGTCGAAGAACACGAACTGCGCGCCCTCGGCGGCGGGGTCCACCCCCTCGGCCTCATCCTGCAGCGGCTCGGGCAGGTCCACCTCCACGGACTCCTCGACGGCCGACATCAGCTCCTTCATCTCGGCGGCGTCCCGGTCCACGACGACGACGTCGAGCCCGTTGCCCAGCGCGCGGGCGAACCACTGGGCCACCAGCAGGCGGGCCGGGCGGGAGATGGAGCTGACCGAGCGCATGTCCACCACGAGCGTCTCGAGGGCCTCCGGCAGACCGCGGCTGACGCGGGCGATCGCGTCCACCTGGCTGAAGCCGAGGTGACCGCCCAGCTCCATGACGTGCACGGTGTCCGCGAACCGCCCGAGCGCCTCGAGGACGACGGCGCTGCGCACCGTGCCCGAGGGCGCCTGATCGATCCGGTAGTGGGTGCGCAGGGCCGCGCGCGGGGAACCGGTGACCACCGACGGGTGCAGCTCGAAGTCCTCGACGATAGTCCGCAGGGCGGCCATCGCCGCGGCGCCGAGCCCGTTCTCGTCCGTCGTGTCCGACTGCAGCGCCAGACCGAGGTGGCCCGGCACCACCACGAGCACCGTGCCGCCGCGGGTGGACGCCCAGCCAGGCTGACCGACGTCGTACGCCCACCGGGAGTCCCGGGTGTCCATGCCGCAGGAGTCCATCACCGAGAGCACGCCGCGGACCGTCTCCTCGCTCAGCACCCGGTCCCCGGTGACGGGGTGGACGCCGCCGTGCGCGAGGGTGCCGGCGAGCAGGGCGAGGTCCTCCACGGTCACGGCGGCGGCACGCACCGTGGCGATGTCCTCGAGCAACGTCTCGGGGTCGGCGTCCAGCGTGTCGAGGGACTTCATCAGCCACGCAGCCGACCGGGTGTGATGCTGGGCGCGGTTCTCCGCGCGGGCGGCCGACTCCGTGACGGTGACCTCGCGGTCGAACAGTGCGGAGAGCAGCTGCATCATGCGTGCGGTCCGGTCGCGGCCACCGCGGCCCTTCACGAGGGAGGCGGTGGCCACCGCGCCCGCGTTCTGCAGCGGGTTGTGCGGCAGGCCCGTGACGGCGTCCACCTCGACCCGGTGGTCCAGGTCGCGCACGGGGGCGGCTCCCACTCGCTCGCCCACCCGCACCGCGCCGAGGTCCTCGAGGGCCTGCGCGTGGAACAGGGGAGAGGCGAGCGTGGCCAGGGGCACGGCCGTCATGGATCCGGAGACGTAGCGGTGCCCGTCCACCAGGAGCATCGCGACGCCCAGCCCGTCCGGGACCTCCCCCTCACCCGCGTGGGCCGACGTGAGGCGATCGAGGTGCTCCTGGACGGGTGTGGTCATGGGTCACAGCCTAGTCAGTGGGGCGGCCCCGGGACAGCGCGACGGAGGCGGGCACAATGGGTCCCGATGCCCACCCCCGTCGATCCCGTCTCCGTCCCCGCCTGCCTCTCCGCCGCTCTGGGCCGCCTCAGCACCGGCCTGACGTTCGCCGCCGCCCTGCCCGAGCTCGAAGACGCACTGGACGCGCGCGGGGCGGCCGTCGTCGAGGCGCCCCCGGGCACGGGCAAGACCACCGTGGTCCCGCCCGCGCTCGCGGTCCGGCTCGCGGACCACGGCGGCGGGCGCGTCCTGGTCACGCAGCCGCGGCGGGTCGCGGTGCGCGCGGCCTGGCGGCGGCTGCGCACGGCGGTGCTGGCCGCCGCGGCCGACGCGCAGCCCGGCGCCGACCCCGACGCGCAGGCTCGGCTCGCGGACGCCGCCGTCGGGTACGCCGTGCGCGGCGACGCGGTGGGCGGCGGGGCCTCGGCCGTCGAGTTCGTGACCCCGGGCCTGCTGCTGCGCCGCCTCCTCGCCGACCCCGGGCTCGACGGCGTGGGCGCGGTGGTCCTGGACGAGGTCCACGAGCGGGACCTGGACACGGACGTGCTCTTCGCCCTCCTCGCCGACCTGCGGCAGCTGCGCCCCGAACTCGTGCTCGTGGCCATGTCCGCCACCGTGGACGCGGCGGCCCTGGCCGCCCGCTGGGCCCGCGGCATGGGGGAGGAGGCGCCCCTGCCCGTGGTCTCCACCCCGGCCGTGCTGCACCCGCTGCGCGAGGAGCACGCCCCCTTCCGCGGCCACCGCCTCACCGCCGAGGGCCGCGTGGACCGGGCCTTCCTCGACCACGTCGCGGCCACGGCCGCACGCGCCCACGCCGAGGCGCTCGAGGCCGACCCGACCGTGGACGCCCTCGTCTTCCTGCCCGGCGTGGCCGAGGTCGAGGCCGTCGCGGGGCGCGTCGCCGCGCTCGCCCCGGACACCGAGGTCCGCGTCCTGCACGGCCGCCAGGAACCCGCTGACCAGGACGCCGCGCTCGCCGGCCGCGCCGACCCCGCCGTGCCGCGCGTCGTCGTCGCGACGGCGGTCGCCGAGTCCTCGCTGACCGTGCCGGGGGTGCGCCTCGTCATCGACTCGGGCCTGGCCCGCGAGCCGCGCCGGGACCGGGGGCGCGGCATGGCCGGGCTCGTCACCGTCCAGGCCTCGCGCGCGGCCGCCGGCCAGCGCGCGGGCCGCGCCGCCCGCCTCGGCCCCGGCACCGTGGTCCGCTGCCACACCGCTGCAGCCCTGGGCACCGCGCCCGCAGCCCCGACGCCGGCCCTCGCCGTCGTCGACCTCGCGCCGGTGGCCCTGGCGTTCGCGGCGTGGGGTGCCCCAGGTGGGCGCGGGCTGACCCTGCCCGAGGACCCGCCGGCCGACGCGATGGCCGCAGCCGAGCGCACGCTCGCCTCCCTCGGCGCGGTGGACGAGGACGGGCGCATCACCCCGCACGGCGCCGTCCTGGCCGAGCTGCCCCTGGACCCGCCCCTCGGCCACGCCCTCCTGCGCGCGGCACCGTGGACGGGGCCCCGCCCCGCGGCCGAGGTGACGGCGGCCCTCACCCTGGACCTGCGCGCCCCCGGGGCCGACCTCGAGGCGCTGGTCGCGGCCGTGCGGGCCGGCCGGCACCCGGAGGCCGGGCGCTGGCGCCGGGAGGCGGACCGACTGGAACGACTCGCCCGTCGGCACGCACACCACGCCCCGGATGAGCCCGGGCCCGAGGCGACGGCGGCCGCGCGACGGCACCCCGCCGGCCTCGTGGCCGCCCTGGCCTTCCCCGCGTGGATCGCCCGACGCGCGGGGGAGGCGGGCGCGTACCTGCTCGCCTCCGGCACCCGCGCGGCCCTGCCCCGCGACGCCGCCGGCGGCGGCCTGGCGGGGCAGGAGTGGCTGGCCGTGGCCGAGGTCGCCCGCATCGCCGGGGACGCGGCCGGCACGGGTGCCGCGATCCGCTCGGCCGCGCCGATCGACCGGACGCTCGCCGAACTCGCCGGCGCGGGCCTGCGGCGCACCGAGGACACCGCCGACTGGCGCGGGGACCGGCTCACCGGCCGCCGCGTGGACCGGCTGGGCGCGCTCGTGCTGGCGGAGACGCCGGCCCCCGTCGCCCCCGACGCCGCCGCGCAGGCCGTGTGCGCCGCACTCGCCGCCGACGGCCTCGCCCGGTTCGACCCGAGCGGTCGGACCGAACGCCTGCGCCGCCGGGTGCACCTGCTCCACCGCGTCCTCGGCGCCCCGTGGCCGGACCTTTCGGACGCGGCGCTGCCCGGCCTGGACGCGCTGGTCGACGGGCTCGCGGCCGACCTGGCCGCGGGGCGGCCCCTCGCGCGCCTGGACGCCGAGGCGCTGCTGCGCGGTGCCCTGCCGTGGCCGGAGGCGGGGCGGCTGGACGAGCTCGCCCCCGAGCGCCTGCCCGTGCCGAGCGGGCGCGCCGTCGTCGTGGACTATCCGGCCGTCCACGAGGACACCCCGCCCGTGGTCGCCGCCAAGCTGCAGGAGTTCTTCGGGGCGCATGTCACCCCCGCTGTGGCGGACGGTCGTGAGCCGGTGGTCCTGCACCTGCTCTCCCCGGCAGGTCGCCCGCTCGCCGTGACCGCCGACCTGCCCTCCTTCTGGGCCGGCCCCTACGCGCAGGTCCGCGCTGAGAACCGGGGGCGCTACCCCAAGCACCCGTGGCCCGAGGATCCCGCCGCCGCGGAGCCGACCGCCCGGACGAACCGCCGCGCCCGCTGAGAAAGGGGTCCGCGAAACGTGCAGGAATCGCTGTGATGCGTGATGATGGCCGTCACATCCGACTCGCATCGATTGAGGTTCCACTTGTGAGACACGACACGCGGGCACGTCAACGGCGCCGGGCCACGCTGGCCGGCGCCGTCGCCGCGGGCGCGCTCCTGGCCGGGTGTGCTCCGGCCGAGCAGACGCCCACCCTGACCTGGTACACCAACCCCGACGACGGCGGGCAGGCGAAGATCGCCGCCCAGTGCACCGACGCCGCGAACGGCCGGTACAGAGTCGAGACGTCCATGCTTCCGACGGACGCCGCATCCCAGCGCGAGCAGCTGACCCGCCGCCTCGCCGCAGGCGACACGTCGATGGACATCATGTCCCTCGACCCGCCGTTCGTCCCCGAGCTCGCCGAGCCCGGGTTCCTGGCCCCCGTGCCGGAGGAGATGCAGGCGTACGCGAAGGACAACGCCCTGGAGGGCGCGCTCGCGGCCGCCAGCTGGAAGGACGAGCTCGTCACGGTCCCGTTCTGGGCCAACACGCAGCTGCTCTGGTACCGCAAGTCGGTCGCCGAGGCCGCGGGGCTGGACATGTCCCAGCCCGTCACGTGGGACCAGCTGATGGAGGCCGCCCGCAGCCAGGACAAGGACCTGGCCGTCCAGGGCGCCCGTGCGGAGTCCATGACCGTGTGGCTCAACGCGCTCATCGAGGGCGGCGGGGAGCAGATCGTCCCCAACGCCGAGGCGCCCACGGACGAGGTCACCACGAACCTCGACTCCGAGGCCGGCCGCACGGCCGCCCGGATCATCTCCACCATCGGCAAGGAGGGTCTCGGCAGCGCCGGCCTGCCGACCCAGGACGAGAACGCCTCCATGCTGCTCTTCCAGGGCAAGAACGGCTCGTTCATGGTCAACTGGCCGTTCGTCTGGCCGGCCACCCTCGGCTCCGTGGAGGAGGGCTCGCTGCCGGAGGACCTGCCCGAGGACATCGGCTGGGCCGTCTACCCCCGCACCGTCGAGGGCAAGGACGCCGCGCCGCCCGTGGGCGGCATCAACCTGGGGGTGGGCGCGAAGTCCGAGCACCAGGACCTCGCCTGGGACGCGATCTCCTGCATCACCACCACCGAGCACCAGAGCCAGTACTTCGTCGAGAACGGCAACCCGCCCGCCGACCCGGCGGCCTACGACGCCCCCGAGGTCGCCGAGAAGTACCCCATGGCGGACACCATCCGGGAGTCCCTCGAGCTGGGCGCCCCGCGGCCGCAGACCCCGTACTACAACGAGGTCTCCACCGCGATCCAGCAGCGCTACGCGCCGCCGTCGGGCGTCACCGAGTCCACCCCGGCCGAGACCGACGACTTCATCCAGGAAGTCCTGAGAGGGGAGCGTCTGCTGTGAGCCACGTCGACACCGCACCCGCCGCATCCACCCCGCGCGCCGCCGAGGGTCGCCGCCCCCGCCGGGTGAAGTCCCAGCGCGCGAAGTCCGAGGCGCGTCTCGGCTGGCTCCTGGCCGGCCCCGCGTTCTTCGTGATGCTGTTCGTGGTCCTGTACCCGATCCTGCAGGCCCTCTACGACTCGCTGTTCACGTACCGGCTCACCGCGCCGGGCGACCGCGAGTTCGTGGGCCTGGGCAACTACGGCGTGATCCTCACGGACCCCGTGTTCTGGAAGGACCTCGGGGTGACCCTGCTGATCACCGTGGTGACCGTGGTGGTCGAGCTCATCCTCGGCTTCCTGCTGGCCCTGGCCATGCACCACGCCATCAAGCAGACCCGCGGCCTGATCCGCACGATCATCCTGGTGCCGTACGGCATCATCACCGTGGTCTCCGCGTTCGCGTGGTTCTACATGTTCTCGATCGACTCGGGCTACATCAACGCCTGGTTCGAGTGGCTGCCGGGCGTCGACGCGGACCTGAACTGGTTCGCGCAGGGCAGCACCGCGCTGTTCGTGATCATGCTCTCCGAGATCTGGAAGACCACCCCGTTCATCTCCCTGCTCCTGCTGGCCGGCCTGGCCCAGGTGCCGGGCGACCTCACCGAGGCCGCCGCCGTCGACGGCGCCTCGTGGTGGCAGCGGATGAAGCTGGTCATCCTGCCGAACATGAAGGCCTCGATCATGGTGGCCGTCCTGTTCCGCGCGATGGACGCGTTCCGCATCTTCGACTCCATCTACATCATGACCAACGGCGCCTACGGCACCGAGGTCCTCTCGCTGCTGGCCTACCGCACGTCCATCGGCCGGCTCGAGATCGGCATGGGTTCGGCGGTCTCCGTGATCCTGTTCCTGTGCGTGGCCCTCATGGCGGTCATCGCCGTCAAGGGCTTCAAGGTGGACCTGGCCGACCGAGGAGGTTCCAAGTGAGCACCGCCGCATCCGCTCCCGCCCCTGAGGGCCGCGCGCCTGAGGGCCGCGCGCCCCACCGTCGCGGCACCGGGAAGGCCACCGCACTGTGGTGGATCCTCACCGTCGTGATCGGCGTGTGGTGCCTCTTCCCGCTGTTCTCGATCTTCGCGACCAGCTTCAAGACGCCCGCCGACCTCGCCAACGGCAAGCTGCTGCCCACCCAGTGGTCCACGGTGAACTACGAGGAGATCTTCGTGGGCGGCTCGCGCGAGCTGTTCCTCACGGCGCTGCGCAACTCGATCGGCATCACCGTGATCGCCACGATCATCGCCGTCATCCTGGCCACGCTGTGCGCCTACGCGATCGCCCGCCTGGACTTCCCGGGCAAGCGGATCGTGCTCACGGTGTCCCTGATGGTCTCGATGTTCCCCGTCATCTCCCTGGTGACGCCGCTGTTCAACATGTGGCGCACCCTCGGGCTGTACGACACGTGGGTCGGCCTGATCATCCCCTACCTGTCCCTGACCCTGCCGATCTCCATCTGGACCCTGGCCGCGTTCTTCCGCCAGATCCCGTGGGAGCTCGACCAGGCCGCGCAGGTGGACGGCGCCACCCCGCTCGAGGCGTTCCGCAAGGTGATCGTCCCGCTGGCCGCCCCCGGCGTCTTCACGACGGCGATCATCGCCTTCTTCATCGCCTGGAACGACTTCGTGTTCGGCATCTCCCTGACCTCCACCGAGACCGCGCGCACCGTGCCCGCCGCCCTGGCCTTCTTCACCGGCGCCTCGCAGTTCGAGTCGCCGACCGGGGCCATCTCGGCGGCCGCGATCATCGTGACCATCCCGATCGTGATCCTGGTGCTGGCGTTCCAGCGTCAGATCGTGGCCGGCCTGACCAACGGCGCGGTGAAGGGCTGAGGCCCGCACACGAGACCTCCCGAAAGGACCCCCCGATGGCCTCCATCACCCTGAACCACATCGACAAGACCTACGACGACGGCTTCCACGCCATCAAGGACGTGAACCTGGAGATCGAGGACGGCGAGTTCGTCATCCTCGTGGGCCCCTCCGGCTCCGGCAAGTCCACGCTGCTGCGCATGATCGTGGGCCTCGAGGACATCACCGACGGCGAGATGCTGATCGACGGCCGCCGCGTGAACGAGGCGGCCCCCAAGGACCGCAACCTCGCGATGGTGTTCCAGAACTACGCGCTGTACCCGCACCTGACGGTGTACGAGAACATCGCCTTCCCGCTGCGGCTGATCAAGGACAACAAGCCCTCCGATGAGGAGATCGACCGCAAGGTGCGCGACGCCGCCCGCGTGCTCGAGCTCGAGGACCACCTCGAGCGCAAGCCCGGCAACCTCTCCGGCGGCCAGCGTCAGCGCGTGGCCATGGGCCGGGCGATCGTGCGCGAGGCGGACGCGTTCCTCTTCGACGAGCCGCTGTCCAACCTGGACGCCAAGCTGCGCGGGCAGATGCGCGCGGAGATCTCGCAGCTGCAGCGCCGCCTGGCCACCACCTCCGTCTACGTGACGCACGACCAGACCGAGGCCATGACCCTGGGCGACCGGGTGGCCGTGCTCAAGAAGGGCGAGCTGCAGCAGGTGGCCAGCCCGCGCGAGCTCTACGAGCAGCCGCTCAACCTGTTCGTGGCCGGCTTCATCGGCTCGCCGTCGATGAACTTCCTGCCCGCCTCGCTGAAGCAGAAGGAGGGCGGCCACGTGCTGTCCTCGCCGATCGGTGACATCCCGGTGCCGCCCGAGAAGGCCCGCGCCGCCGAGGGGCGGGACATCGTGTTCCTCGGCCTGCGGCCGGAGTTCTTCGAGGACGCCGAGCTGGTGGAGGACAGCCGCCGCGGCCAGGGCTCCACCTTCGACGCGACGCTCACGCACCTGGAGTGGCTGGGCCACGAGCAGTACGGCTACATCGAGTTCGATCCGGACCCGGCCGTGGCCGAGATGCTCTCCTCGCTGGCCAAGGACCTGGACGCGGACGAGCTGCGCCCCGTCGTCGTGGCCACCCTCTCCGGCGAGTCCCGCGCCCGGCCGGGCACGCCGACCCGCCTGTGGGTGGACACCACGCGGGTGCACCTGTTCGACCCGACCACCGGTGAGAACCTCACCCGCGACCCCGAGGTCGGCGCCGAGCTGACCCGCCGGGCCGCCGAGGAGCGCCGCCGCCAGATCGAGATGGCGGCCGAGCGTGACGCCGCCGAGCACGAGGCGGACGCGCCGCGCCGCTGAGCCGGCGCCGGGGACGCCGGGGGCGGGTCAGTACCCGCCCTCGGCGTCCACCAAGCCCTCCAGCTCCGTCCCGGCCGCGCGGGCCCGCAGGTTCCGCTCGACCCGCGCGTGGAGCAGCGGGACGCACATCTCCGGGGTGTCCGCCGTGTGCGGCGTGATGAGGGCGCGCTCCTCGGTCCAGAGCGGGTGGCCGTCCGGGAGGGGCTCGGGGTCGGTGACGTCCGTGCCGTAGCCGTGCAGCCGACCCGCCGCGAGGGCCTGGACGACGGCGTCCGTGTCCACCAGCGCCCCGCGGGCGACGTTCACGAGCACGGCGTCCTCATCCAGGAGGGCGAGGCGGTCGGCGTCGACCATGCCGCGGGTCTCCTCGGTGGCCGCCGCGGCGATCATCACGACCTGCGCGCCGGGCAGGACCTCGTCGAGGCGGTCGGTCGTGACGGTGCGGTCCGCGCCGGGCACGTCGCCCGCGCGTCGGCGGACCGCGGTGACGTGCACGTCCCAGGTCTTGAGCAGGCGGATGTACTCCTGTGCGATTCCGCCGCCGCCCACGACCACGGCATTCAGGCCGTTCAGGGTGCGCCCGGAGGAGGGACCCCATGTGGTGGCGCGGACGCGCGCGGGCAGGTCCCGCAGCAGGGCCAGGGTGAGCAGCAGCGCGTGTTCGGCCACCGGCGGCGCGTATGTGCCCTTGGCGGACGTCCACACGATGTCCGGGCGGCTGCGCACGAGGGGGACGAACGGCTCGATCCCGGCGAACGGGAGCTGCACCCAGCTCACGTGGGGGTGGGCGGTCAGGGCCGCGGCGAGCGCATCGACCGGGATCGGGCGGACCATCAGCAGGGCCGTGGCAGAGGTGTCGCCCTCGGCCACGGCGGCGCCGCCGACGTCGGCCACGGCCTGCTCGGCCAGCCGACGGGCGTGGGCGTAGGGGGTGCCGGCGACGTCCTGCGCCGCGGGGAGGACGAGCAGGCGCTCGGGGACGTCGTCGGGTCGGGTGCGGGGGAGAGCGGAAGAGGTGGGCATGGTGCCCACCGTCCCACATCCTCCGGGCCCGGTTCAGCCGGCGACGGCGTCCCGGTGCGCGGCGGACAGCCGCAGGTAGGTGGCCGCGTTCTTCTTGAGGCCCTCCCGCTCCTCGTCCGTGAGGGGGCGGCGGACCTTCGCGGGGACGCCCGCCACGAGAGAGCCGGCCGGGACCTGCGTCCCCTCGAGCACCAGGGCCCCGGCGGCCACGAGCGAACCGGCCCCGATCACCGCGCCGTTCATCACCGTGGCGGACATGCCGATCAGGCAGTCGTCCTCCACGGTGGCCCCGTGCACCACGGCGGAGTGGCCCACGGAGACACCGGCGCCCAGGGTGCACGGGAAGCCCTCGTCCGCGTGCAGCACCACGTTGTCCTGCAGGTTGGTGCCCGCCCCGACGCGGATGGGGGCGGAGTCACCGCGGGCGGAGACGCCGTAGAAGGCCGAGGAGCGCTCGGCCATCTCGACGTCGCCGGTGATCGCGGCGGTCGGGGCGAGGAAGACGGACTCGTGGATGCGCGGGGTGGCACCCGCGACGGTGATGATGTGGGCCATGCCACCAGCCTAGGCGGGCAGGACGACGGCGCCGCGTGGCGCCGTCGTCCCGGGCTCAGCTGAAGACGACGGTCCGCCGGCCGTCCGCGAGGACGCGGTGCTGGGCGTGCCAGCGCACGGCCTGCGCGAGCGTGGAGCCCTCGACGTCGCGGCCGCGGGCCACGAAGTCGGCGGCGGTCTGGGCGTGGGTCACCGGCTGCACGGACTGCGCGATGATCGGGCCCTCGTCCAGGTCGGCGGTCACGTAGTGGGCGGTGGCGCCGATGAGCTTCACGCCGCGTTCGTGCGCCTGGTGGTAGGGGCGGGCGCCCTTGAAGGAGGGCAGGAACGAGTGGTGGATGTTGATGGCCATCCCGGCCAGGTCCCGGCACAGCTCGTCCGAGAGGATCTGCATGTAGCGGGCCAGGACGACCAGCTCGATGTCGAACTGGGCGATCAGGTCGCGCAGCCGGTCCTCCGCGGCCTCCTTGGAGTCCCGGCTCGAGGGGTCCTTGGAGACGGGCACGTGGATGAAGGGCACGCCGTAGAAGGAGGCGAGCGGCTGCAGGTCCAGGTGGTTCGAGACCACCACGGGGATCTCGATGGGCAGGGTGCCGGCGCGCTGCTGGAAGAGCAGGTCGTTGAGGGTGTGCCCGTCCTTGGAGCACATCACGAGGGTGCGCATGCGGTGCGCCGCGTCCCACAGGCCCATGCGCATGCCGAACTCCTCGCGCACCGGCGCGAGCGCCTGCTCGATGTCCTCCCGCGTGGCCGGGGTCACGAACTCCACGCGCATGAAGAAGTCGCCGGTGTCCGGGGAGTCGTACTGCTGCGACTCGGTGATGTCCGCCTCCACGCCCAGCAGGGCGCCCGTCACGGCGTGCACGATGCCCTTGCGGTTCGTGCAGGCCAGCGTGAGCACGCGGGCGTGCTCCGCGCCGGAGGCGGGGGAGGGGCTGGGGGAGAGGGCTGCCGTGTCCATGGCGTCGATGGTAGGCGGTGCCGGCCGCGCGGAACCGCGGGATGACGGGGCTGATCCCTGGTCGGGGGGCCGGGCCCCGTGTCATTCTCAAGACCAGGTTCCCCGCCGCGCGGCGGCGCGGGAAGCACGACGCGGCGCCCGGCCCGGCCGGTCGCCCCAGACGACCGAGGAGCACCCCATGCCAGAGTCCACCCTCTACTGGATCATCGCGGCCATCATCGTCGTGCTGCTGATCCTGATCATCCTCTCGGTGATCGCCTCCCGCCGTCGTCGTGAGGCCGAAGCCGAGGCCGCCGAGACCCGGCTCGAGCGTCGGGGTGTCACCGCGGACACCGCGGGTGAGCAGGCGGCCGCCCCCGCGGCCCCGACCCGCCTCTCCCGCCTGGACGAGGTGGCGGCCGAGGAGGACGCGCGCCCCGTGGCCGCGGTGAAGCCCGCCGGGGGTCTGGCTGCGTTCGACACCGCCGCGGCGGACCGCGAGACCGACGAGTCCGTCGCCGGCGTGGCCGGCGGTGCGGGGGTGACCGTGGACCAGCAGGGCGCCCCGAGCACCGAGGCCACCGCTGAGACCCACCGTCGCGATGCCGCGGCTCCGACCACCCGGGGAACGCTGCGCCCCGTTGCGGCGGCGCCGAGCACGGCGCGCGAGGCGGACACCGTGGGCCTGGGCGCGGCCGGTGTGGCCGGCGGCTCCGGCGTCACCCTGGACGAGCAGACGCCCGCGGCCGACGTCCCGGCGACCCCGGCCTCCCCGTCCCCGGTGACCGAGACGACCGCCCCGGCGGCACCGGCCGCCGAGGCTCCGCAGCACAGGAGCCACCTCACCCCGGCTCCCGAGCACGTGCACGGGACCGTCCCCGCCGACGAGGTCGCCGCCGAGCACACCCCTACCAAGGAGTTCGCCACGGAGGCGATCCCCGTCCCTCAGGGCGAGCACCTCGAGACGCACACGGTCGCCACCACCGCGCACGGCTCGGTCACCGTCGTGGCCACCGAGTCGGACCAGGCCCAGCAGAACGGCGCCGACGGGGCGGAGCGCTCGGCCGCCGGGGCCCTGCGCATCGACGGCACGCCCGGGGTGCCCGGGCGCGTGGCCGAGGCGGACCGCGAGCCGGCGCGTACCGAGGACCATCGCGTGGACGCCGCGCAGCCGGCGGCGGTCGAGCCCGCGGCTGAGCGCCCGTCCCTCGAGGCCGCGGCCGAGCGCCCGTCCCTCGAGGCCACCCCGGCCACCCGACGGGCCGAGGCCCCGGAGACCCACGCCGGCACCACGCCGGCCACGCCCCTGGGCGGCGCCCCGGAGCTGGATCCGACCGCGGCCTCGTCCGGCCGTGCGGAGGACGCCACTCCGGCGACCCGCCGCGAGGCCCGCGCCGCGCAGTCGGCGGCAGCCGCCGGGACCGCCGCGCCGACGTCGTCGACGCCCACGACCGTGGCCCCGGACACCTCCACCTCCTCCGCCCCCACGGATGAGGAGCCCGCCGAGGACGACACCGAGGGCGCCGCCCTCCCGGACCTGCGGGCGGACCGCGACCAGACCCGAGGCTCGGACGCCGAGGGCGAGTCGAAGCTGGCCCAGGCCGGCGCCGTGGCGGCCTCCGCGTTCGAGACCGTGCGTGACAAGGTCGCCGTCCCGCTGCGGGACAACGTGGCCGTGTCCGCCAAGGACAAGGCCGTGAAGGTGATCAAGGACAAGCTGGCCCAGGCGCAGGAGCGCCGCTGGGGCAAGCGCTGACCTGGGCATTCGCCCCACGACGACGGCGGCCGCCCCCTCGTGCGAGGGAGCGGCCGCCGTGCGTTCAGCGGAGCGCGCGGGCGCCCGCCGGGGGAGGGAGCCGTCAGATGCGGGCCTCGCCGCCGGCCTCGACGCCCGGGATGCCGTCGCCCTCGTGGCGCTTGACCTCGTCCTCGATGCGCTGGCCGATCGCGGTGTCCACGTTCTTCCAGTACTCGAAGGCGCGGGCCTGGACGTCCTGGCGGACGCCCTTCAGCGCGCCGGCCACGGTCTCCACGAAGTCCTCGCGCTCCTGGGCCGAGAAGACTTCCCGGACGAGGGTGCCGGCCTGGCCGAAGTCGTCGTCGTCCGCGCGCAGGGCCTGGGCCTCGCGGGTCAGGGTGCCGTCGGCCTCCCAGCCGTCGTCCACCGGGCCGGTCTCGTCCGACCAGGAGTCGCCGTTGGAGTTCGGCGCGTAGGTGGAGCGGTCGCCGGTGTGGTCGTACCACATCTGGCCGTCGAAGGCGTAGTTGTGCACCGCGTTCTTGGGACGGTTCACCGGCAGCTGGTTCACGTGGGCGCCCACGCGGTACAGCTGTGCGTCGTGGTACGCGAAGGCGCGGCCCAGGAGCATGCGGTCCGGGGAGAGGCCGATGCCCGGCACGGTGTTGCTCGGGCTGAACGCGGCGGACTCGATCTGCGCGAAGTGGTTCTCCGGGTTGCGGTTCAGGGTCAGCGTGCCGACCTTGATGCGCGGGTAGTCCTTCTTGGAGATCGTCTTCGTCAGGTCGAAGGGGTTGAACCGGTAGGTCTTGCCCTCCTCGTAGGGGATCGCCTGGATGTAGAGGTCCCACTTGGGGTGGTCGCCCTTGGCGATGGACTCGAACAGGTCCTGGCGGTGGAAGTCGGCGTTCTCGCCGGCGATCTTGGTGGCCTCGTCGTTCGAGAGGTTGTGCACGCCCTGCTGGGAGATGAAGTGGTACTTCACCCAGTGCTTCTCGCCCTGGGCGTTGACCCACAGGTAGGTGTGGGAGCCGTAGCCGTTCATCTCACGCCAGGTGCGGGGCAGGCCGCGCGGGCCCATCAGGTAGGTCACCTGGTGCGCCGACTCGGGGTTGTTGGTCCAGAAGTCCCACTGCATGGTGGCATCGCGCAGGCCGGAGTCCGGCAGACGCTTCTGCGAGCGGATGAAGTGGGTGAACTTCATCGGGTCGCGCAGGAAGAAGATCGGGGTGTTGTTGCCGACGATGTCGTAGTTGCCCTCCTCGCTGTAGAAGCGCAGCGCGAAGCCGCGCACGTCGCGCCAGGTGTCCGGGGAGCCGAGCTCGCCGGCCACGGTGGAGAAGCGCAGGAGGGTCTCGGTCTTCGTGCCCGGCTGGAACACGAGGGCCTTGGTGTACTTCGACACGTCCTCGGTCACCTCGAACTCGCCGAAGGCGCCGGAGCCCTTGGCGTGCGGGCGGCGCTCCGGGATGTTCATGCGGTTGAAGTGCTGGTGGGTCTCCAGCAGGTGGGTGTCGTGCAGGACGATGGGCCCCTCGCTGCCCACGGTCAGGGACTGGCGGTCGCTGACGGCCGGGGCGCCGTTCTGGCGGGTGGAACCGGTCGCGTGCGGGGTCGTCTTCTGGTACTCCGTCATGGAACTCTCCTTCGTCGATCGACGTCGGCCGCGCACCGATCGGCGCGGTGGGCGGCGTCATCCCCGATCTTGGCATATTTCTGAATCAGTCAAAAGAACCGCGTGCCGGGGTCGGTCGCCGGGGCCGCGGGCCGCCGTCGCGCAGGCCCGACGACGGCGCCTGGTCACTAGGATGGAGGGCACCGGAGCCTTCCGGCCGCACAGACCCCCGTTCGAAGGGAACCCCCGTGACGCAGACGCCCGACATCAACACCCAGCCCCTCGCCGAGGTGGACCCGGAGATCGCCGCGGCGCTCGCGGACGAGCTCGGCCGCCAGCGGGGCACGCTCGAGATGATCGCCTCGGAGAACTTCGTGCCGCGCGCCATCCTCGAGACGCAGGGCTCGGTGCTGACCAACAAGTACGCGGAGGGCTACCCGGGCCGCCGCTACTACGGCGGCTGCGAGTTCGTGGACGTGGCCGAGAACCTGGCCATCCAGCGCGCCAAGGACCTGTTCGGCGCCGAGCACGCCAACGTCCAGCCGCACGCCGGCGCCCAGGCCAACGTGGCCGTGATGACCTCGCTGCTGGACCACGGGGACACGATGATGGGCCTGTCCCTGGCGCACGGCGGCCACCTGACGCACGGCATGAAGCTGAACTTCTCCGGCAAGAACTACAGCATCGCCGCGTACGAGGTGGAGCCGGACACCCACCGCATCGACATGGACAAGGTGCGCGAGAAGGCCCTCGAGGCCCGGCCGAAGGTGATCGTGGCCGGCTGGTCCGCCTATCCCCGTCAGCTCGACTTCGCCGCCTTCCGCTCGATCGCGGACGAGGTCGGCGCCCGGCTCTGGGTGGACATGGCCCACTTCGCCGGCCTCGTGGCCGCCGGCCTGCACCTGAACCCGGTGCCGCACGCCGACGTCGTCTCCTCCACCGTGCACAAGACCCTCGCCGGCCCCCGTTCGGGCTTCATCCTCTCCACCGAGGAGCTGAAGAAGAAGATCGACTCCGCCGTGTTCCCGGGCCAGCAGGGCGGCCCGCTGATGCACGCGATCGCGGGCAAGGCCGTGGCCTTCAAGATCGCCGGCTCCGCGGACTTCAAGGAGAAGCAGGAGCGGACCCTGGCCGGCGCGCAGATCCTGGCCGAGCGCCTGACCGCCCCGGACATGGCCGAGCACGGCATCTCGGTGCTCACCGGCGGCACGGACGTGCACCTGGTCCTGGTGGACCTGCGCGAGTCCCAGCTGGACGGCAGGCAGGGCGAGGACATCCTGCACGAGGTCGGCATCACTGTGAACCGCAACTCGGTGCCGTGGGACCCGCGTCCGCCGATGACCACCTCCGGCCTGCGCATCGGCACCCCCGCGCTGGCCTCCCGCGGCTTCGGCGAGGCCGAGTTCCGCGAGGTGTCCGACGTCATCGCCGAGGCGCTGAAGCCGAGCCCGGACGTGGAGGCGCTGCGCGCCCGCGTCGTGAAGCTCACCGAGGACTTCCCGCTGTACGACGGCCTCGAGGGCTGGTGAGCCGCCGATGACCGCGAAGGTCCTGGACGGCAAGGCCACCGCCGCCGCGATCAAGGAGGAGCTGCGCGGCCGCGTGGCCGCCCTCGCCGAGCGTGGGTACACCCCCGGTCTCGGCACCCTGCTCGTGGGTGAGGATGCCGGCTCGCAGAAGTACGTGGCGGGCAAGCACCGCGACTGCGCCGAGGTGGGCATCGAGTCCATCCAGCGTGAGCTGCCCGCGGACGCGACGGAGGAGCAGATCCTCGACGTCGTGCGAGAGCTGAACGAGGACCCGGCCTGCACGGGCTACATCGTCCAGCTGCCGCTGCCCCGGCACGTGGACACCCAGAAGGTGCTCGAGGCCATCGACCCGGACAAGGACGCGGACGGCCTGCACCCCATGAACCTGGGGCGGCTCGTGGCCTCGGTCGGCGGCGAGCTGGACTCGCCGCTGCCGTGCACCCCGGCCGGCTGCGTCGAGCTGCTGCGCCACCACGGTGTGGAGCTGGCCGGCAAGCACGTGCTCGTGATCGGCCGCGGCGTGACCATCGGCCGGCCTGCCGGCCTCGTGCTCACCCGCCGCGAGGTCAACGCCACCGTGACCCTGGCCCACACCGGCACCACGAACCTCGACGAGCTGCTGGCGAGCGCCGACGTCGTGATCGCCGCCGCCGGCTCCGCCCACATGGTGAAGCCGGAACAGGTCAAGGAGGGCGTGATCGTCCTGGACGTGGGCGTCTCCCGCGTGACCGGGGAGGACGGGACGTCCCGCGTCCTGGGCGACGTGGACCCGGCCGTGAAGGAGAAGGCGGCCTGGATGGCGCCGAACCCGGGCGGCGTCGGGCCGATGACCCGCGTCATGCTGCTGGCGAACGTCGTCGAGGCCGCCGAGCGCGCCGCCGACGGCGAGGACTGGGCGGGGGAGCGGGCCGGCGCCTGACCTCTCCCCGCCCCGCGACGAACCCTGCGAATCGCAGGGTTCGTCGCCGAGGGGGCGGCGCGCGTCCGGGCGGGTGGTGCGCCTATGCTGTCGCCTTGTGAGTCACACCACTCTGCACGCGTCCCCCGGCGACGCCTCCGTCATCCGTGCCCGTGGGCTGCGCAAGCAGTACGGCGAGTTCCACGCCGTGAAGGGCATCGACCTGGACGTGCGTCCCGGCGAGTGCTTCGGCCTGCTCGGCCCCAACGGCGCGGGCAAGTCCACCACCATGCGCATGCTCGCGGGCACCTCGCAGCGCACCGCGGGCGAGCTGACCATCCTGGGCATCGACCCGGAGGAGGACGGGCCGGCCGTCCGTGCGCGCCTGGGCGTGGTGCCGCAGCAGGACAACCTGGACGAGGAGCTCACCGCCCGGGAGAACATCCTGATCTACGGCCGCTACTTCGGCCTGCCCTACTCATACCTGCGGCCCAAGGCCGAGGAGCTGCTGGCCTTCGCCCAGCTCACCGAGAAGGCGGACGCCAAGGTCACCGACCTCTCCGGCGGCATGAAGCGCCGGCTCGTGATCGCCCGCGCCCTGGTCAACGAGCCGGCCCTCTTCCTCCTCGACGAGCCCACCACGGGCCTGGACCCGCAGGCCCGCCACATCCTGTGGGACCGCCTCTACCGGCTCAAGGAACGCGGCACCACGCTGCTGCTGACCACGCACCACATGGACGAGGCGGAGCAGCTGTGCGACCGGCTCGTCGTCGTCGACGGCGGCGAGATCATGGCCGCCGGCACCCCCGCCGAGCTCATCCGCGAGCACGCCTCCCGTGAGGTCCTCGAGGCGCGCTTCGGCGCGGACCGCAACGAGGCCGCGGCCCGCACCGTCCAGGCCCACGCGGGTGACGGCGTCGTGCACCGCGTCGAGGTCCTCCCGGACCGCGTCCTCGTCTACGCCCGACGCGCGGACGACCTGCACGACGTCGTGCAGCGCCTCGTCGACGAGGGCGCCCTGCCCGCCCCCGCCACCACGCTGACCCGCCGCGCGAGCCTCGAGGACGTGTTCCTCATCCTCACCGGCCGCACCCTGGTGGACTGACCCGTGCCGTCCCCCACCACGACGACGGCCCCCGGCCCCGCCTCGCCCGGCCCGCGGTCCGGGACCTCGGCTCCGTCCGCCACGCCCGCCGAGCCGCTGCGCCCGCCGGTCACCGCGGCGGCGTCCGCGGAGCGTGTGAGGCGCCGCGGCGTCCTGCTCTACGCCGAACACCAGCTGCGGAACATGCGTCGCTACGGCGCGGTGCTGCTCGTCGGGGCGCTCGGCGAGCCCGTGCTCTACCTGCTGGCCATGGGCCTGGGCCTGGCCCAGCTCATGGGCGGGGGGATGCCGCAGGACGCCCTGGGCGGGGTCTCCTACGTCGCGTTCATCGCCCCGGCGCTGCTGGCCTCGGGCGCGCTGATGACCGCGTCCGTCGAGTTCTCCTACCCGGTGATGGGCGGGTTCCAGTGGCAGCGCACGTACTACGCGGCGCAGGCCACTCCGCTGTCTCCGGCGCAGATCGCCCTGGGCCACCTCGCGGCCGTGAGCCTGCGGTTCGTGTTCCAGGCCGCCGTGTTCCTGCTGGTGATGCTGGCGTTCGGCGTGGTCTCGAGCCCGTGGGCGTGGGTGCAGGTCCTCACCGCCACGCTCGGCGGGCTCGCCGTCGGCGCGCCGATCATGGCGTTCGCGGCCTCCCTGAAGGAGGACAAGGGCCAGTTCGCCACCCTGCAGCGGCTCGTGGTCATGCCCCTGTTCCTGTTCTCCGCCACCTTCTACCCGCTCGAGGCGCTGCCGGTGTGGCTGCGCTGGATCGGCTGGCTCTCCCCGCAGTGGCATGCCGCCCAGCTCGGCCGCGTGCTCTCCTACGGGATGGTCGAGCCGGCCTGGCTCACCGTGGTGCACGTGGCGTTCCTGCTGGCCCTCGCGCTCGGCGGGGCCTGGCTCGCGGTGCGGATCTACACGCGCCGCCTCGGCTGGGTCCGCGGCACCCCGGACCGCGACGCCGTCACGGCCGCCCACAGGGAGCGTGCCCCGCGCCTGGGCCGCCGTGCCGCGCGCACCGGGGCCGCCCGCGCCGACGTCGCACCCGCCGCCGCGCAGGCGGACCCGGCTGCGCCGTCGTCCTCGGTGGTGCGGGAACACGCCGTCGCCGTGCCGCCCCTGCCCGAGATCCCCGTGCGCCGCGGCCCGCTGGCCGGCGCGTACTCGGGCAACGTGCGCGCGGTGATGGAGCGGGCGTTCCTCTCCCTGAAGTCCAACAACTGGGTGGTGTTCTTCTCCGGGTTCTTCGAGCCCGTGCTCTACCTGGCCTCCATGGGGCTCGGGCTCGGTGCGCTGGTCGGCGACGTGGCCGGCCCGGATGGCACCCCCGTCCCGTACGGCATGTACCTCGCCCCCGCGCTGCTGGCGGTCTCGGCGATGAACGGCGCCATCTACGACTCCACGTGGAACGTGTTCTTCAAGCTGCGCTACGCGAAGACGTACCAGACCATGCTCTCCACGCGGCTGGGCCCGCTGGACGTGGCACTCGGGGAGATCGCGATGGCGCTGCTGCGCGGGCTGATCTACGCGGTCGGCTTCCTGATCGTCATGACCGTGGCCGGGCTCGTCACCTCGTGGACGGCGCTGCTCATGATCCCCGGCGCCCTGCTCGTGGCGCTGGGCTTCGCCTCCCTCGGCATGGCGGTGACGAGCTGGATGAAGACGTTCCAGCACATGGACTGGGTCCAGATCGTGCTGATGCCCATGTTCCTGTTCTCGGCCACGTTCTTCCCGCTCGCGGTCTACCCGGAGCCGATCCAGTGGGTGATCCGCGTGTTCCCGCTGTGGCATGCGGTGGAGATGATGCGCGCGCTCGCGGTGGGCGTGCTGAGCTGGGCGACCGCCGGCCACGTCCTCTACTTCGTGGTGATGGCCGGCGTCGGGGTGTGGCTGGCCGCCCGCCGGCTCGGCGCGCTGTTCCTGCGCTGAGGCCCCCGCGGGCCGGTCAGGCCGCGCGCGCGGCGCGGCGTCGCCGGACCACGTCCAGGGCCGCGACCACGGCGGTGAGCGCCCAGCACACGGCCACCATGCCCATGGCGGTCGAGGCCGCGTGCGCGTACGCCGCGGCCGACGGCGGCCCGGCGCTCTCGGCTGCGGCGCCGGCCAGGGCCGCGAAGAACGCGCCCGTCACCACGGACAGGCCCAGGGCGGTGCCGAGGCGCTGCGCCGTCTGGGCGACGCCGCCGGCCGCCCCCGCCTCGTGGCCGGCGACGTCGTCCATCATCAGCACCTGCGTGCTGGTGAGCAGCAGGGCCTGCGAGGCCGACTGCACGATCAGCCCCACCCCCACGATCCACGGCGACCACGCGCCGGCCGCGCTGCGCTCGAACGCGAGCGCCAGCACCCCCAGCGACACGAGGCCCACGAGGGCGCCGAGCAGCACGAGCACGGGCCCGCGCCGCTGCACCATCGAGCCCACCCACGGGGACAGGGAGGCCACGACGACGGCGCCGGGCAGACCCACGAGGCCGGCCTCGAGCGGCGTGAACCCCATGCCGCGCTGCAGGAAGATCGCCACGATCGCGAACACCGCCGGCATGGTGGCCAGGTAGATGGTGGACTCGAGCGCGCCGATCGTGAAGGACGGCCGCCGGAACAGGGTCGGGTCCACCATGGGCTGCACGCCGGTGGCCGAGGCCCGGGCCTTCACGCGCTTCTCCCACAGCCACCACGCCGTCACGAGCGCGGCGGCGAGCACCAGCAGCCAGGCGGTGCCCGGGACGATGAACGGCACCATGAGGCTCACCCCGCCGGCGCCGAGCAGCAGGGCGCCCACCGGGTCGAGCGCGGCGATCCCGCGCGGTCCGGGGGCGGGGGGCAGGCCGTGCACGCGGGTGGGCGGCGGCAGCCAGAGGGCGCCCATCGCGACGGCGGCCAGGCCCACGGGCACGTTCATGAGGAACGTGGAGCGCCAGCCCCACTCGGGGCCGAACGCGCCGAGGAACAGCCCGCCGAGCAGGGGCCCCACGGCCACGCCGAGGCCCACCACGGTGCCGAAGAGCCCGTAGGCCCGCCCGCGGGCGCGGCCGTGGAAGTTCGACTGGATGAACCCGATGACCTGGGGGTTGAACACGCCCGCGCCCAGGCCCGTGAGCAGGCGCCCGGCATTGAGCAGCAGAGTGTCCCCGGCCAGGCCGGAGAGCAGGGAGCCGAGCATGTACAGCGTGATGCCCGCCAGGAACAGGTTCTTGCGCCCCCACAGGTCGCCGGCGCGGCCCGCGGCCACGAGCACGGTGCCGAACGTCAGCGTGTACCCCGCCAGCACCCACTGCAGATCCGCGCTCGTGGCGTCCAGGCCCGACTCGATGGCCGGCAGCGCCACGTTCACCACGGACACGCTCATCAGCGCGAGGAAGAGCGGCATGAGCAGTGCGGTGAGGATGCGGCGCTGGTCAGGGGTGAAGGCCCCGGACGCGGGGTCGGCGGCGGGGGGCGGGGGGTCATCGCCTCAGGATAGGCACCGACGCGGGCCGCCCGATTCGGACCCCACCCCACGATGCGGGATGATGGAGGGCAGACCCCACGAGCCCCTCCGGAGGAGCACCCATGTCCCAGTCCCTGACCCCCGGTCCCGACGGCGCGCGCCGCGGCCCCCGCGCCGGCCTGCGCGTGGGATCGCTCGGCTTCGTCGCGATGATCGTCATCCTGATCGTGGCGATCATCTTCGCCGCGAACCAGAACGACGTGATCGGGTGGCTCGTGGTCGCCGTCGCCGCCGGCTGGCTCGTGTTCGCGGTGGTCGTGTACCTGCAGATGCGCCGCGGCGTCCAGGCCGCGGGCCGCAAGGTGGACACCGCCATGCAGAACGCCCGCGCCGACGTCGCCGCCCTGCGCGGCCGTGACGCCGACGCCGCCGCCCCCGCGGTGGCCCCGTCGGCGCCGGCCGCGGACCCCCTGCGGGACACCAAGCTGGACCACTCCTTCAAGATCGCCCAGGTGCAGGTGCGCGTCGTGCGCGAGCAGCTCGCCGCGGGCGAGAGCATGGACCGTGAGATGGTGGACCGTGCCCTGGAGACCATCGACATCACGGCCTCCAACGCCCGCGACATGATCAAGGAGTCCCGGGCCGGTGGCGCCGAGGGCCCGGTGAGCGGGACGGTGATCGGCTGATGACGGCGCTGCCCGAGAAGGACCCCGTCACCGGGAAGTACCCCGAGCCCGCCGAGGGCGAGCCCGTGGTGCACGCCAACGCCGGGGCGCCCAAGGCCGACGGCGCCGTGCGCGTGGCCACCGTGAACGTCAACGGCATCCGCGCCTCGCACCGCAAGGGCATGCGCGAGTGGTTCGCCGGCCGCGGCGTGGACGTGCTCACCCTCCAGGAGGTGCGCGCCCCCGCGGACGTCACGGCGCAGCTGGTCCGCGAGATCGTGGGCGAGGACTGGGACGAGGTGCACCTGGCGGACGCCGTGGCCGCCGCCAAGGGGCGGGCCGGTGTCGCGATCGCCTCGCGGTTCCCGCTCGGCGAGGTCCGCACCGGCATCGCCGACGCCGACGGGTACTTCGACGACGCCGGCCGCTGGATCGAGGCCGACCTGCGCCTGCCGGACGGCTCGCCGCTGACCGTGGTCTCGGCGTACGTGCACTCGGGCGAGGTCGACACCCCGAAGCAGGTGGACAAGTACCGGTTCCTCGACGAGATGGTCCGCCGCCTCTCCGAGCTGGCCGCGGGGGAGGGGCACGCCCTCGTCACGGGCGACCTCAACGTGGGCCACACCGAGCTGGACATCAAGAACTGGAAGGGCAACGTGAAGAAGGCCGGCTTCCTGCCCGAGGAGCGCGCCTACTTCGACCGGTTCTTCGGCGAGCTCGGCTTCACGGACGTGCACCGCGCCCTCGCCGGACCGGTGCCGGGCCCGTACACGTGGTGGTCCATGCGCGGCAAGGCCTTCGACAACGACGCCGGCTGGCGCATCGACTACCACATGGCGACCGCGGGCCTGGCCGAGCGGGCGACGACCGCCGTCGTGGACCGCGCCCCCAGCTGGGGCACCCGCTTCTCCGACCACGCCCCGCTCGTGGTCGACTACCAGTTCTGACCGTGCAGGAGAGACCCGAGGCTGAGATGACCATGAAGAAGAACTCCGTGCAGGACGTCCTGGCCCAGGACGCCGCCGCCACCGCCCACCTGGCCGGCGCGTCCGCCCGGCACCGCGTGCTCTCCGGCATGCAGCCCTCGGCGGACTCCCTCCACCTGGGCAACTACCTCGGCGCCCTCGTGAACTGGGAGCGCACCCAGGCCGACTTCGAGGCTTTCTTCTTCATCCCCGACCTGCACGCCATCACCGTGCCGCAGGACCCGGCAGCCCTGGCGGAGCGCACGCGGGTGGCTGCCGCGCAGTTCATCGCCGGCGGCATCGACCCCGAGCGCTCCACGCTGTTCGTCCAGTCCCAGGTGCCCGAGCACGCGCAGCTGGCGTGGGTGCTGACCTGCATGACCGGCATGGGCGAGGCCATGCGGATGACCCAGTTCAAGGACAAGTCCGCCAAGCAGGGCGCGGACGCGGCCGGCGTCGGCCTGCTCGCGTACCCCATGCTCATGGCCGCGGACATCCTGCTCTACCAGCCGCATGGCGTGCCTGTGGGCGACGACCAGCGCCAGCACGTGGAGCTCACCCGCGACCTCGCCCAGCGCTTCAACCACCGCTACGGCGAGACGTTCGTGGTGCCCACCGGCTTCTACCCGGAGACCGGCGCGCGCATCTACGACCTGCAGGACCCCACGTCGAAGATGTCCAAGTCCGCGGCGTCCCCGAACGGGCTCATCAACATCCTCGAGGAGCCGAAGAAGACCGCCAAGAAGATCAAGTCAGCGGTCACCGACGACGGCACCGAGGTGCGCTTCGACCGCGAGGCCAAGCCCGGCGTCTCCAACCTGCTGACCATCCTCTCCGCGGTGTCCGGGACGCCGATCCCGCAGCTCGAGGAGGAGTTCGTCGGCAAGATGTACGGGCACCTCAAGGTCGCGGTGGCGGACGCCGTCGTCGAGCGCCTGGCCCCCGTGCGCGAGCGCGCCCTCGCGCTGCTGGACGACCCCGCCGAGCTCGACCGCATCCTCGCCGCCGGCGCCGAGAAGGCCCGCGCCGTGGCCACGCCCGTGCTCGAGGACGTCTACGCCAAGGTCGGCTTCCTGCCGCCGCTGCGCTGAGCCGGGCCGCACCGGCCCCCCGACGACGGCCCGCGCCCCCGACCTGCGGGGAACGCGGGCCGTCGTGTTTCTCCGACTCGAGTCGGAGGCGGCGGCGGGTGCCCGGCTGTCAGGATGGGTGCACTGCCTCCGCTCCTGCCGCAGCGGGGGCGAGCCCCACCGACAGAGGAGTGCCGGAGCCATGTCCACCGCGGTCCCCATCCCCGCCGTCGCCGAGGTCCCGCCCGGCGCCGAGCCCGTCCTGGAGACGGAGAACCTCGTCAAGGTCTACGGTCGCGGGGCGTCCCGCTTCGACGCGCTGAAGGGCATCACCCTGCAGATCCAGCGCGGCGAGTCCCTGGCCGTCGTCGGCAAGTCCGGCTCCGGCAAGTCCACCCTGATGCACCTGCTGGCGCTGCTGGACCAGCCCTCCGCCGGCGTGGTGGCGATGGACGGCCGTCCCGTCTCCCAGCTCAAGGCCGCGGAGATCTCCCAGCTGCGCAACGAGCGGTTCGGCTTCGTGTTCCAGCAGTTCTTCCTGAACCCGAACCAGACGGTCCTGGAGAACACCGTGCTGCCGCTGAAGATCGCCGGCGTGGGCCGGGCCCAGCGCACCCGCCGCGGCATGGCGGTGCTCGAGCGGCTCGAGCTCGCGGACAAGGCGAAGAACAAGGCCACGGACCTCTCCGGCGGCCAGAAGCAGCGCGTGTGCATCGCCCGTGCGCTCGTGAACAACCCGACGGTGCTGTTCGCGGACGAGCCCACGGGCAACCTGGACTCCGCCACCTCGGCGGCCGTGGAGGACATCCTCTTCGGCCTGCACCGCGACGAGGGCATCACCCTCGTGGTGGTCACGCACGACGACGACCTGGCCGCGAAGTGTGACCGTCGCGTCGAGCTGCAGGACGGCGTGGTCATCGCCGACGAGCGCGTCGGCACCGAGCGGGACGGAGCGCGGGCATGAAGGCCACCGACGTCGCGGGCACGGCGCTCGCCAACACGATGCGCTCCAAGCTGCGCACCTTCCTCACCGTCGTCGCGATCGTGATCGGCGCATTCACGCTGACCCTCACCACGGGGCTCGGCGCGGGCATCAACAAGTACGTGGACAACGTGGTCGAGGGCTTCGGCAAGCCCGGCGAGCTGACCGTGATGAAGCAGCAGGACATGTCCTCGGCCGGTGCGGCGAGCGGTTCGCCCCAGGAGTACACGGAGCAGGACGCCGCCGGCGGCGAGATGTTCGGCATGCCGCTGCTCACGCAGGAGGACCTCGCCGCGATCGAGGACACCGAGCACGTCACCGAGGTGAAGACCTATCGGGTGGCCGAGCCGGAGTACATCCAGGGCCCGGACGACCGCAAGTGGCAGACCGGCTTCATGGGCAGCTCCGGCGAGATCGACATGCTCACCTTCTCGGCCGGCCGTGCCCCCGAGGCCGGCGCCGCGGAGATCGTCATGCCCGAGTCGTGGGTGGAGGACCTGGGCGCCGGCGACGCCGAGGACCTGGTCGGCACGGAGCTGACCGTCGTGGCGGCGACCCCGCTGCAGGAGCACAAGTCCGTGACGGCCACCGTGGTCGGTGTGACGAAGGCGGCCGCGTCCGGTGCGGGCACCGCCCCGACGCCGTCGGAGTCGCTCGAGCAGGAGATCTACGACATCACGACGGAGGGCCTGCCGGAGTCGCAGCGGAACACCTACTTCCAGGCCACGGCGATCGTGGAGGACCCGGAGGCGAACGAGGACGCCGTGAAGCAGGCGCTGGCCGACCAGGGCCTGCTGGCGCAGACCCTCGAGGAGCAGCTCGGCGTGATCCGCGGCATCATCGACGCCGTCACGTGGGTGCTCACCGGCTTCGCGCTCATCGCGCTGCTCGCCGCCAGCTTCGGCATCATCAACACCCTGCTCATGGCGGTGCAGGAGCGCACCCGGGAGATCGGCCTCATGAAGGCCCTCGGCATGACCGGCGGGAAGATCTTCGGCCTGTTCACCATGGAGGCCGTCGTGATCGGCCTGCTCGGCTCGCTGGTCGGCATCGGCCTGGGCGTCGCCGTCGGACTCATCGCGAACCAGGTGTTGACCACCGGCCCCCTCAGCGGCGTCACCGGCCTGGTCCTGTTCGCGGTCAACCCCCTCGCCCTGCTGCTGATCCTGCTGCTGATCGTGGCCATCGCGTTCATCGCCGGCACCTTGCCCGCCCTGCGTGCGGCCCGGAAGGATCCCATCGAGGCACTGCGGCACGAGTGATCCTGCCACCGCGCCCGTCACCGCCACCACCGTCACCGAGGAGCACACCATGACCACCGATCGACCGAACCCGAACCCGGAGCAGCCCGCCGTGGGCTCCCGCTACGGCACGCAGCCCTACGCGGCCCCGGGCTATGGCGCCCAGCCGGGCAGCCCGTACGGCATCGTCCCGGAGCCGGCCGCGTTCCCCGCGCTCCTGACGCTGACGCTCACGTCGCTCGCGCTGTACGTGCTGTCCTCCCTGCCGGCCCTGTTCGGCGGCGAGGAGAGCATCGAACGCATGCGGGACTCCCTTCGCCAGAGTGGCCTCACCCCCGAGCAGGTGGAGGAGATCGCGCCTGTCGTGGGCGCCTCCGTGACGGTGGGCACGATCATCGTCCTGCTCATCGGCGTGGCCCTGTACGCCCTGGTGTACTTCAACCTGCGCGGGGCCAAGAACTGGGCCCGCATCCTCGGCATCGTCGTCGCGATCCTGGGCACCCTCAGCGCCGTCGGCGGCATCTTCTCCTTCGTGACCTACCCCGGCATCGGCGGCGTCCTGGCCTCCGTGCTGAGCCTGGCGCTGGTGATCGTGAACATCCTGTGGCTGGTCAAGGCCTTCAACCCGCAGGTCGCGGCCTACACCCGTCAGGGCCGCCGCGCCTGATCCCGACGCCGTTCGCCGGCGGCGAGTCCGGGGTCGCCAGCCCTCGCCCCGGCGTCGGCCAGCGGAGACCATGGCGACATGGCCTCCGATCATCGACCCCCGCATCCCGTGTCCCCCCACCCCGACGACCTGGACGGCGGCGGGCGGCCCGTGGTGGGCCCGGAT
>NZ_JABFAZ010000004.1:36105-55694 GCF_017168505.1 Micrococcus sp. KRD077
GATGAGGCGCGGCGGCGCATCGCCGGGCACTCCGGTCCGGACGCCCGCCCGCTGATCCGCCCCGACGCCCGCACCCCCGGCGTGTTCCGGGCGCTGCTCGGACTGACGGTCGCGTCCGCGGTCCTCTACGCCGCGTCGATCCTGCGCAACCTCCTCCCGGGCGCGGCCCAGGACATCGCGGACTCGCTGCCCGAGGGCAGCGCGCAGTCGCCCGCGATGACCGCCGAGGCGATCGAGGGCGCCCTCACCGGCAGCGTCTGGTTCGCGACCCTGCTGGGCCTGGCGGTCTACGCGATCGTCCTCGTCGGGCTGACCCGGCACAGCAACACGGCGCGCATCATGGGCGCCCTGTTCGCCTCCATCGCCATCTTCGTGACGCTGCTGGGGACCATCCGCCTGTTCGTCTTCCCTGCCGGGGACGTGGTGCTGCCCCTGGTCCTGGGCGGGCTGTTCGCGCTCGTGAACGCGGCCTGGCTCGTGTGCGCCTTCAACCCCGGCCTCGCGACGACTTTCCTGCGCCGCCGGGCATGATGGGGGCATGCACCCCCTCGACGACGATCCCCACGAGATCACGGACCCCGCCCCCGATCTCGCGTCGCTGCGTCCCCTGCGCCTGTTCCAGACCGTCACGGCCGTCACGGGCGCACTGAGCGCGGCCGGCGTGGGGGGCGTGCTCGCGCTGCAGTCGACGCCCGGCTACGCCCGCGCCGTGCTGGAGGCGCGCTCCTGGGGCGCGAGCGAGGTCACCGAGGCCGACGTCGCCGCGTTCCTCACCCCGGCGGGGGCGTGGCCGGTGGCCGCCGCGGCGGTGGTCGTCCTGACCCTGGTGCTCCTGGCCGGCATCACCCGCCGCATCCGGGCCGTGCGCCCCGTGGGGAGCGTGCTCGTGGTGCTGGGGATGCTCACGGCGGCCTTCTGGATGGTCGACGGCGGGCGGATGGTGCAGGCCGGGGGAGGGGGCCCGGTCGTGCTGGGCGCCGTCGTCGGGATGCTCGTGTCCAGCGCGGTGTGGCTGCGTGTGGCGCACCGGCGGGAGACGCGCGACGCCTTCGACGGCTGAGCTCGGACCGCCTCCGCCCCCCGTCCCCACGCCGCCCCCACGCTGAGGCCCGCAGACACGCCGCGACGCCGGGCCGGTAACGGCGTGTCTGCGGGCCTCGGCGGGAGGGGGCGCCGCCCACGACGACGGCGGCCCGCCTCCTCGTGCGAGGAGACGGGCCGCCGTCGTGGTGCGGGGGATCAGAACTGGCGGGCCAGGATGGCCTGCTTCACCTCGGCAATCGCCTTGGTCACCTGGATGCCGCGGGGGCACGCGTCGGTGCAGTTGAAGGTCGTGCGGCAGCGCCACACGCCCTCCTTGTCGTTCAGGATCTCCAGGCGCATGTCGCCGGCCTCGTCACGCGAGTCGAAGATGAACCGGTGCGCGTTCACGATGGCGGCCGGGCCGAAGTACTGGCCGTCCGTCCAGAACACCGGGCAGGACGAGGTGCACGCGGCGCACAGGATGCACTTCGTGGTGTCGTCGTAGATCGCCCGGTCGGCCTGGGACTGGTAGCGCTCCTTGGTGGGCGCGTGGCCCTCGGCGACCAGGAACGGCATGATCTCGCGGTAGGACTGGAAGAACGGGTCCATGTCCACGATCAGGTCCTTCTCCACCGGCAGGCCCTTGATGGGCTCCACCAGGATGGGCTTGGACAGGTCGAGGTCCTTCAGGAGCGTCTTGCAGGCCAGTCGGTTGCGGCCGTTGATGCGCATGGCGTCGGAGCCGCACACGCCGTGGGCGCAGGAGCGGCGGAACGACAGGGTGCCGTCGTGGTCCCACTTGACCTTGTGCAGGGCGTCCAGCACGCGGTCGGTGCCGTACATGGTCAGGCGCCACTCGTCCCAGTAGGACTCCTCGGAGGACTCCGGGAGGTAGCGGCGGACCTTGAGCACGATGTCGAAGCTCTCGACCTCGCCTGCGCCGCCACCGGCGGACTGGGTCTGCGCCTGGGCCACGGGGGCCTCGGTCTCGGTTGCTGAGTGGCTCATCAGTACTTACGCTCCATCGGCTGGTAACGGGTCACGACGACGGGCTTGGTCTCGAAGCGGATGCCCTTGACGCCCTCCATCTCCGCGGTCTCGTCACGGTAGATCATGGTGTGCGCCATGAAGTTCTCGTCGTCGCGGTCGGGGTAGTCCTCGCGGTAGTGCCCGCCGCGGGACTCCTTGCGGCCCAGGGCCGCGAGGGTCATCGCCTCGGCGATGTCCAGCAGGTAGCCCAGCTCCATGCCCTCGAGCAGGTCGAGGTTGAAGCGGTGGCCCTTGTCCTGGACGGACACGTTCTCGTAGCGGCCGCGCAGCTCCTCGATCTTGGCCAGTGCGCGGCGGATCGAGTCCTCGTCGCGGAAGACCTGCATGTCCGCGTCCATGGACTCCTGGAGCTCGGCGCGGATGTCCGCGACGCGCTCGGAGCCGGTGGCGGAGCGCAGGTTCTCGATGTGCTCCACGGTGGGCAGCTCACCGCCCTCGGGCAGCTCCACCCAGTCCGCCTGCGCGGCGTACTCGGCGGCGTAGATGCCGGCGCGGCGGCCGAACACGTTGATGTCCAGCAGCGAGTTGGTGCCCAGGCGGTTGGACCCGTGCACGGACACGCAGGCCACCTCGCCGGCGGCGTACAGGCCCGGCACGACGGTGTCGTTGTCCTGGAGGACCTCGGCCTTGATGTTCGTGGGGATGCCGCCCATGAAGTAGTGGCAGGTGGGGAACACCGGCACCGGCTCCGTGTAGGGCTCGACGCCCAGGTAGGTGCGGGCGAACTCGGTGATGTCCGGGAGCTTCTCGTCGATGTGCGAGGGCTCCAGGTGCGTCAGGTCGAGCAGCACGTAGTCCTTGTTGGGGCCGGCGCCGCGGCCCTGACGGACCTCCTCGGCCATGGACCGGGCCACGATGTCGCGCGGGGCGAGGTCCTTGATGGTGGGGGCGTAGCGCTCCATGAAGCGCTCACCGTCCGCGTTGCGGAGGATGCCGCCCTCGCCGCGTGCGGCCTCGGAGAGCAGGATGCCCAGGCCGGCCAGGCCGGTCGGGTGGAACTGCACGAACTCCATGTCCTCGAGCGGCAGGCCCGCGCGGTAGGCGATGGCCATGCCGTCGCCGGTGAGGGTGTGGGCGTTCGAGGTGGTCTTGTACACCTTGCCGGCGCCGCCGGTGGCGAAGATGACCGACTTGGCCTGGAAGACGTGGATCTCGCCGGTGGCCAGCTCGTAGGAGACGACGCCGGCGGTGCGCTTCTGCTTGTAGGCGGTGCCGTCCTCGCGCACGGCGTCCTCCTCCACCAGCAGCAGGTCGAGCACGTAGAACTCGTTGAAGAACTCCACGTTGTGCTTGACGCAGTTCTGGTACAGCGTCTGGAGGATCATGTGGCCGGTGCGGTCCGCGGCGTAGCAGGCGCGGCGCACGGGCGCCTTGCCGTGGTCACGGGTGTGGCCGCCGAAGCGGCGCTGGTCGATCTTGCCCTCGGGGGTGCGGTTGAAGGGCAGGCCCATCTTCTCGAGGTCCAGCACCGCGTCGATGGCCTCCTTGGCCATGACCTCCGCGGCGTCCTGGTCCACCAGGTAGTCGCCGCCCTTGACGGTGTCGAACGTGTGCCACTCCCAGTTGTCCTCCTCGACGTTGGCGAGGGCCGCGCACATGCCGCCCTGGGCCGCGCCGGTGTGGGAACGCGTGGGGTAGATCTTGGTGAGGACGGCGGTGTGCGCGCGCTGACCGGCCTCGATGGCCGCGCGCATGCCCGCGCCGCCGGCGCCGACGATCACCACGTCGTACTTGTGCACCTGCATTCAGGTCTCTCTTTCTGGGTGTCTGTGACGCGGCGGCCGCTCGGGCCGGCCGCACCGCAGGGCGAGCGTTTCCGAGGTCAGCCGCAGAAGGCCGGGGAGCCCTCGAGCAGGGCGCCGGAGGCGTCCACCATGCAGGGATCGAAGGTGAAGATCACCAGGGTGCCGAGGATGATGATCACGGCTGTGGCGATGTACAGGATCATCGTCAGCCAGAAGCGGGCGCTGCCGCGACGGGTGTAGTCGTTGATGATCGTGCGCACGCCGTTGGCGCCGTGCAGCATGGCCAGCCACAGGAGGGCCAGGTCCCAGAACTGCCACAGCGGGTGCGCCCACTTGCCGGCCACGAAGCCGAAGTCGATGGCGTGGATGCCGTCGCCCACCAGCAGGTTGGTGGTCAGGTGCACGGCGATCAGCACGACGAGGAAGACGCCCGAGATGCGCATGAACAGCCAGGCGAGCATCTCGAAGTTGCCGCGGCCGCCGCCGTCGCGCGTGTACTTGGGGTCCAGACGGCGGCTGCGGGGCGCCGCGATGGTGGTCTCAGCGGTGGTGCTCATGGCTCAGTGACCTCCGAGTGCGAGGCTGAAGTGACGGATGGCGAAGCCCAGGGTCAGGACGACCCACAGCCCCAGCACGATCCACAGCAGGGTCTTGTGGTGCTGGGTGCCGCCCTTCCAGAAGTCGACCAGGATGATGCGCAGGCCGTTCAGGGCGTGGAAGATGATCGCCGCGACGAGGCCGGCCTCGCCGAGCGCGAAGTACCACGTCTTGTACGAGCCGATCACGGCGTTGTAGGCCTCGGGGGAGACCCGGACCAGGGCCGTGTCCAGCACGTGGACGAGCAGGTAGAAGAAGATGACGACGCCGGTGACGCGGTGGCCCACCCAGGACCACATGCCGCCGTGGCCCCGGTACAGGGTTCCGCGGCCGTTCTTGGCCGGGGCCTGCGCAGTGGCGCTAGACACGGTTGATACCTCCAGGGGGAATGCACGATCCCGGTCCTCCGCCGTGGGACGACGACGGGCAGGGGCGTGTGCGAGTGGATTCCTCCACCTAGGGTAGACCCTTCCCGCGCCTCCGTGCCCGATCGGGACCCGGGCGACCACTGTGACGCGTGCGGCGCCCCGCCGCCGTCCTGTTCGGTCTGGGCTGTGCCCCGCCTGGGACGCGGCGAGTGGTCCCCCGTCCGGACGGTTCCGTAGTCTGGCCCGGTGAGCACCGATCCGAACCTGACCGATGCCCCGCGCGAGGCCGCGCCGGGCACGGCCCTGTCCCGCTTCCACGCCGTGATCCCCGCCGGGGGCGTGGGCACCCGCCTGTGGCCCCTCTCGCGGGCCGCCGCGCCGAAGTTCCTCCACGACCTCACCGGCTCGGGTCAGACCCTGATCCGTGCCACGTGGGACCGTCTGGCGCCCCTGGCCGCGGGCATGCTCGTGGTGACCGGGGAGGCCCACCGGGAGGCGGTGTGCACGCAGCTGCCGTCCCTGGCGGAGACGGATCTGGTGCTCGAGCCCTCGCCTAAGGACTCCGCGGCCGCCATCGGCCTGGCCGCGGCGATCCTCTCCCTGCGCGACCCGGACACGATCATGGGCTCGTTCGCGGCGGATCAGGTGATCTCCCCGGTGGAGGTCTTCCAGGACGCGGTGCGGCAGGCCGTCGAGACGGCGGCCACGGGCCGGATCGTGACCATCGGCATCGAGCCCACGCACGCGGCCACGGGCTTCGGCTACATCCGCCGGGGCCGCCGCCTCCGCGTGGCCGGCGCCCCGGACGCGCACGACGTCGCCGCGTTCGTGGAGAAGCCGGACCTGAAGGTCGCCCAGCAGTACGTGAAGTCCGGCCGCTACCTCTGGAACGCGGGCATGTTCGTGGCGCCCGTGGGCCTCATGCTGGCCCACCTCGAGGAGAACGAGCCCGCGCTGCACGCCGGCCTGATGGAGATCGCCCGCGCGTGGGAGACGCCGGAGCGGGACGAGGTCATGGCCCGGGTGTGGCCCGAGCTGACGAAGACCGCCATCGACTACGCCGTGGCCGAGCCCGCCGCCGCCGTCGGCGACGTGGCCATGATCCCCGGCTCCTTCACGTGGGACGACGTGGGGGACTTCGCGGCGATCGCCCGCCTGAACCCGGTCAAGGACGCCTCCGGCATCACGGTGATCGGGGACACCCCGCGCGTGTACTCGGACGACGCGTCCGGCGTCGTGGTGACGGACACGAAGCGCGTCATCGCCTTGATCGGCATCGAGGACGTCGTCGTGGTGGACACCGAGGACGCGCTGCTGGTCACCACCACGGAGCACGCCCAGGAGGTCAAGAAGGCCGTCGAGGCGCTCAAGGCGGAGGGCGTGGACGAGGTCCTCTGACCGCGTCCCCGGCCGGGTCCGGCCCCCACCGACCGGCACCCCCGGAGTAGGGTGCTGGGCCATGACCACCTCCGACTCCGTGCTGACCGGGCCCCGTCCGACCTCCGTCCCCTCGGTGGCCCCCGTGGTGGCCGAGCTCGAGGAGGAGATCGTGGCCTTCCGCCGCGACGTGCACCGGCATCCCGAGCTCTCCTATGAGGAGTACCGCACCACCGACCGCATCGTGGAGCTGCTCGCCGGCTACGGGCTCTCGCCCGTGCGGATGGAGTCCACGGGTGCCTACGTGGACGTCGGGGAGGGGCCGGTGGTGCTGGCCCTGCGCGCCGACATCGACGCGCTGCCGGTCGAGGAGGAGACCGGCCTGCCCTACGTGTCCGTCAATGACGGCGTCGCGCACGCGTGCGGCCACGACATGCACACCGCCGTCATGGCGGGTGTGGCCGTCTCCCTCGGCCGCATCCTCCGCGGGGCCACCGCCGACGCCGACCTGCGCGCGGCCGGTGAGCGGGCCCACGGCACGGTCCGCGTCATCTTCCAGCCCGCGGAGGAGCGGCTGCCCGGCGGCTCCCTGGCCGTGCTGCGCCAGGGGGTCCTCGACGACGTGCCCCGCATCCTGGCGGCGCACTGCGATCCCCAGGTCGACGTCGGCTCGATCGGCACCCGCATCGGCGCCATCACCTCGGCGGCGGACACCATCCGGATCACCCTCACCGGACGCGGGGGGCACACCTCGCGGCCCCACCTCACCGAGGACATGGTCTTCGCCCTGTCCCAGATTGCCGTGAACGTGCCCGCCGTGCTCTCCCGGCGGATCGACGTGCGCTCGGCCGTCTCCGTGGTGTGGGGGCAGATCGCCGCCGGCAGCGCGCCCAACGCGATCGACAACACCGGCTACCTCGCCGGGACCATGCGCTGCCTCGACGCGGACGTGTGGGAGGAGGCCGGTGCGCTGCTCGACGAGGTGGTCCGACAGGTGGCCGCGCCGTACGGCGTGCACGTGCAGCTCGAGCACGTGCGCGGCGTCCCGCCGGTGCACAACACCGAGGGCGAGACGGCGCTGATCGAGACCGCGGCGCGGCGGGAGCTCGGCTCGCGGGCGATCGTCCTGACCCCGCAGTCGATGGGCGGCGAGGACTTCGCCTGGATGACCCAGAAGGTGCCCGGCTCCATGCTGCGCCTCGGCACCCGGTCCCCGGGTGGCCCCATCTACGATCTGCACCGCGGGGACTACGCGCCGGACGAGCGGGCCATCGGCGTGGGCATGCGGGTCTTCACCGCCGCCGCGCTGCAGGTGCTCACGGGCGAGGACCACCACTGACCGGACGGGCCCACCGTTCGGTAGACTCGCGCTCATCCGGACGGGGCCACCCGCACGGGCCCCGTCTTTCCGCGGCCACCGGCCGCGGACCTCGCACCGTGCCTTCCGAAATGAGGACCCCATGGGCATCGCCACCCCGTCGGCCGCGCGCCGCCGTCGTCTCCTGCTCCCCGCCGCCGCGCTCGGCGTCTCCGGCCTGCTGCTGACCGCGTGCGGCGCCCCGCCGGAGCAGTCCGAGGCCTCGGGCTCCGGCGCCGCCGAGAGCGAGGCCATCGCCACCGTGGACGGCGTCGGCTCGGACAACAAGGACTACAAGGCCTGCATCGTCTCGGACGAGGGCGGCTTCGACGACCGCTCCTTCAACCAGTCCTCCTACGAGGGCCTCAAGGCCGCCGAGGAGGCCTACGGCATCACCACCAGCGAGGCCGAGTCGAACGAGCCCAGCGAGTACACCCCGAACGTGACCGCCATGGTCAACGGCGACTGCGACGCCGTCATCGGCGTGGGCTTCCTCCTCGGCGACGCCATGAAGCCGATCGCCGCGCAGCACTCGGACACCCACTTCTTCGGCGTGGACGTCACCGACGGCGACTTCACCGACAACTTCCAGAAGCTCACCTACGACACGGCGCAGGCGGCGTTCCTGGCCGGGTACCTGGCGGCGGGCACCACCGAGACCGGCACCGTGGCCACCTACGGAGGGGCCGAGATCCCCACCGTCACCATCTTCATGGACGGCTTCGCCCGCGGCGTGGAGCACTACAACGAGGTCAAGGACAAGGACGTCAAGGTCCTGGGCTGGGACAAGGACGCGAAGACCGGCTCGTTTACGGGCGACTTCGAGAACGTGGCCAACGGCAAGACGAACACCGCCAACTTCATCAACGAGGGCGCCGACATCGTGATGCCGGTGGCGGGCCCCGTGGGCCTGGGCACCCTGGACGCCGTCCGCGAGGCGAACCAGGGCGGCAAGGACGTCAAGGTCATCTGGCCGGACTCGGACGGCTACGAGTCCACCAAGGACGGCAACCTGATCCTCACCTCGGTGAAGAAGAACATGGGCCAGTCCGTCACCGACGTGATCGCCGCGGACCTGAAGGACGAGTTCTCGGCCGAGCCCTACGTGGGCACGCTGGAGAACAAGGGCGTCGAGCTGGCCCCGTTCCACGACTTCGAGGACACGGTGCCGCAGGAGCTCAAGGACGAGCTCAAGGACCTCGAGGCGAAGATCATCTCGGGCGAGCTGAAGGTCGGTTCGGAGTACTCCCCGGAGGCCTGACCCGCCTCGCCACCGCCGCGGGGCCGGCCCGGACCCCTCCGGACCGGCCCCGCGGCGCGCGGGCGCCCGGCCCGCCCCCGCCGCCGAGCGCGGCACCACGAGCATCGACCAGACGGAAGGCCCTCGATGAGGCTCGAACTGCGCGGGATCACCAAGCGCTTCGGCTCGTTCGCCGCGAACGAGGACGTGAACCTGACCGTGGAGTCGGGGCGGGTGCACACCCTCCTCGGCGAGAACGGCGCCGGCAAGTCCACCCTGATGAACGTCCTCTTCGGGCTCTACGAGCCCACCGAGGGGGAGATCCTCCTCGACGGCGAGCCCGTCCGGTTCTCCGGTCCCGGTGAGGCCATGCGCGCGGGCATCGGCATGGTGCACCAGCACTTCATGCTCGTGCCCGTCTTCACGGTGGCCGAGAACGTGGCCCTCGGCGACGAGCACACCCGCGCCCTGGGCGTGCTCGACCTCGAGGCCACCCGCCGGCGGATCCGGGAGATCTCCGCCCAGTACGGCTTCGACGTGGACCCGGACGCCGTCGTCGAGGACCTGCCCGTGGGCGTGCAGCAGCGCGTCGAGATCATCAAGGCCCTCGTCCGCGACGCGCGCATCCTCATCCTGGACGAGCCGACCGCCGTGCTCACCCCCCAGGAGACCGACGAGCTGCTCGGCATCATCCGGCAGCTGCGGGAGGACGGCACGGCGATCGTGTTCATCTCCCACAAGCTGCGCGAGGTCAAGGCCGTCTCGGACGACATCACCGTGCTGCGCCGCGGCCGCGTGGTCGGCACGGCGGACCCCTCCGCCGAGGCCGCCGAGCTGGCCGCCCTCATGGTGGGCCGGAGCGTCGTCCTCGAGCGGCGCAAGACGGCCCCGACCCTGGGGGAGGAGACGTTCCGCGTCGAGGACCTCTCCGTCGTCTCGCCCACGGGCCAGGTGCTGCTGGACGCCGTGTCCTTCGCCGTCCGCCAGGGCGAGGTGCTCGCCGTGGCCGGTGTGCAGGGCAACGGGCAGACCGAGCTGACCGAGGCGATCATGGGCCTGGTCAAGGCCACCGGCTCCGTCACCCTGGACGGTCGGGAGCTGATCGGCCGGTCCACCCGCCAGATCATCCGCGCCGGCGTCGGCTTCGTGCCCGAGGACCGCTCCACGGACGGGCTCGTCGGCCCGTTCTCCGTGGCGGAGAACATGGTGCTCAACCGGTACGACGTCGCCCCGGCCGGCAACGCCGTGCAGATGCGCCCCGCCGCGGTGCGGGCGCTCGCCGAGCGCCGCGTGGCCGAGTTCGACGTCCGCACCCAGGGCGTGGACCTGCCGGTCTCCTCCCTCTCGGGAGGCAACCAGCAGAAGGTCGTCATGGCCCGCGAACTCGTGGACGGGCTGCGCCTGTTCATCGCCTCGCAGCCCACGCGCGGCGTGGACGTCGGCTCGATCGAGTTCCTGCACGACCGGATCATCGCCGAGCGCGACGCCGGCACCCCCGTGCTGATCGTCTCCACCGAGCTGGACGAGGTCCTCGAGCTGGCGGACCGGATCGCCGTGATGTACCACGGGCGGATCGTCGGCATCGTGCCGGGGGACACCTCGCGCGAGACGCTCGGCCTCATGATGGCCGGCCAGACCCCCGACGACGCGGCCCTCGCCTCCGGCGCAGACGTCGCCGCGGGCACGCCCGGCACCGCCGGTGAGGCGCCCGCCGCCCACCCCACCACGGAAGGAGAGCGCCCGTGAGCACCGCCGTCCGACGCGGCCGTCCGGCCCGCCCCCGCCGACTCCGCCCTGCGCCGGATCCTCTCGGGCAACGGCACGGTCACCGCCCTGGCGATCCTGCTGTCCCTGCTGATCTCCGGTCTGCTGATCATCGCCGTGGACGAGGACGTCCGCGACGCCGCCGGCTACTTCTTCGCCCGCCCGGGCGACCTGCTCTCCGCCGCCTGGGCCGCGTTCGCCGGGGCCTTCGCGGCCCTGTTCCGCGGCGCCGTCTTCAACTACCGGGCCTCGGACGCGACGGGCATGCTCTACCCGCTCACCGAGACCCTCACCGTGGCGACCCCGCTGATCATCATCTCGCTGGGCATCGCCATCGCCTTCCGGGCGGGCCTGTTCAACATCGGCGGCCAGGGCCAGTTCATCTTCGGCGCCATGTTCGCCACGTGGTTCGGCGTGCACCTGCACCTGCCGGCCGGCGTGCACCTGCTGCTCGTCGTCGTGATGGGCGTGCTCGGCGGCGTGCTGTGGGGCTCCGTCGTCGGCGTGCTCAAGGCCTGGACCGGCGCGCACGAGGTGATCCTCACGATCATGCTCAACTACGTGGCGGTGAACCTGCTCGCGTACCTGCTGAACACCCCCGTCCTGCGGGCACCCGGCACCACGAACCCGGTGTCCGCGCCGCTGGACCGCTCCGCCATGTTCCCGCGGCTGCTGGGGACCGACTTCCGGCTGCACTGGGGCTTCTTCGTCGCGCTGCTGGCCGTGCTCTTCACGTGGTGGCTGATGCAGCGCTCCACCCTCGGCTTCCGCCTGCGGGCCGTGGGCGCCAACCCGGACGCCGCCCGCACGGCCGGCATCTCCGTCAAGGGCTCCTACCTGGCCGCCATGGCGATCTCCGGCGGCCTCGCCGGCCTGGCCGGCGCCACCCACGTGGCCGGCACGGAGAGCACGCTGAACACCTCCGTGGCCGGGTCCTTCGGCTTCGACGCGATCACGGTGGCGCTGCTCGGCCGGTCCCACCCGGTGGGCGTGCTGTTCGCGGGCCTGCTCTTCGGCGCCCTGCGCGCCGGCGGCGTGACCATGCAGACCGAGACCGGGGTGCCGGTCGACATCGTCCTCGTGGTGCAGTCCGTGATCGTGCTGCTCATCGCGGCCCCGCCGCTGGTGCGCGCCATCTTCCGGCTGCCCGCCCCGGGCGCCGCGCGCGCCCGCCGCGCGGCCGACCCCGTGACCCAGCCCGCCGTGGCCGGCGCCGCGCTGACCGGCGCCGGCGGCCACGCCGCCGCCCCGTCCACGGGCGTCCAGGAGGCCGCGACCGCCGCCGTCGCGGACCCGCAGGCTCCGACCACTGCACCCACGGACACGGCCCCGACCCACCGCCCGCACGAGCAGAAGGGGGACGCCCGATGAGCGCGACCGCCGCCCGGCCCCACGCCGACGTCGTCCGCCCCGAGGCCGCCGAGCCCGCCCGGGTCGTGGTCCGGCACTGGACCACCCCGATCGCCCTGACGATCCTGACCCTGCTGGCCCTGGCCGTCTTCGCCCTCGGCGCCCCCGAGGCGGCGGCGACCTTCCGACTCTCGAACGCGTCCGACGCCGTCGTGCTCCCGGACCTGACCGCCGACCCCGTGCTGGGGGGCTGGCTGCTCGTCGGGCTCATGGCGCTGCTGACCGCGGTGGCCTGGCTGGCGACCCTGCGCTCGGGGCGCACCCCCGGCTGGGCCGCGGCCCCGTTCGCCGTCGCCTTCGTGGCCGCGTTCCTCATCTGGGTGATCGGCTCGGCGGACAACACCACCGTGTTCCTCACCGGCCTGATCGCCGGCTCGTTCGCGCTGGCCGTCCCGCTGATCTTCGGCTCGATGGCCGGCATCCTGGCCGAGCGCTCGGGCGTGGTGAACATCGCGATCGAGGGTCAGCTGCTGGCGGGCGCGTTCACGGCCGCCGTCGTCGGCACCGCCACCGGCTCGCCCTGGGCGGGCCTGGTCGCCGCCATCGTGGCCGGCGTCCTCGTGTCCTGGCTGCTCGCCGTGTTCTCGATCAAGTACCTGGTCAACCAGGTGATCGTCGGCGTCGTGCTCAACGTGCTCGTGGCCGGCCTGACGAGCTTCCTGTACTCCACCGTCCTCACGGACGGGGACACCGAGCTCAACGCGCCGCCGCACTTCCCGAACCTGCGGATCCCGGGCCTGGCGGACATCCCCGTGCTCGGGCCCATCCTGTTCGACCAGACGATCCTGGGCTACGCGATGTACCTGCTCGTGATCGCGCTGTGGTTCGCCCTGTTCCGCACCCGCTGGGGCCTGCGCGTGCGCGCCGTGGGCGAGCACCCCAAGGCCGCGGACACCGTGGGCATCGACGTGAACCGCACGCGGTACGCCGCCGTCCTGCTGGGCGGTGCGGTGGCCGGCATGGGCGGGGCGTTCTTCACGCTCGTCTCCGCGTCGTCCTTCACCAAGGAGATGACGGCGGGCCAGGGCTTCATCGCGCTCGCGGCCGTGATCTTCGGCCGCTGGAACCCGATCGGCGCGTTCTTCGCGGCGCTGCTGTTCGGCTTCGCCACCAACATGCAGTACGTCCTGGCGATCCTCGGCACCCCGGTGCCGAGCCAGTTCATGGCGATGCTCCCGTACCTCGTCACGGTGTTCGCCGTGGCCGGCCTCGTGGGCCGCTCGCGCGGCCCGGCCGCCTCGGGCGTGCCGTACGTGAAGGAGTAGCCGTGGCGGACGGGCAGCACACGACGACGGCGCCGCGCGTGGACTGGGACCGGCTGCGGGCCGCGGCCCTGGCCGCCACGGAGCACGCCTACGTGCCCTACTCGGGGTTCCGGGTGGGCGCCGCCGCGCTCACCGACGACGGCCGCCTCGTCTCGGGCTGCAACATCGAGAACGCGTCCTACGGGCTGACCCTGTGCGCCGAGTGCGCGCTGCTGGCCGACCTGCGCATGGGCGGGGGCGGCCGACTGGCCGCGTTCGTGTGCGTGGACGGCGCGGGCGTGCTCACCATGCCCTGCGGGCGGTGCCGCCAGCTGCTGTACGAGTTCCGCGCCCCCGGGCTCGTGCTGCTCACCCCGGCGGGGGAGCGGGGGATCGACGCGGTGCTGCCGGACGCCTTCGGCCCGGCCGACCTGGAGCGGGCGGACCGTCCCTGACCTGCGGCGCGCTCCCGGGCCCGCTCGCTAGAGTCGGAGGCTGACCGTCGCAGCCGTCCCCCGAGGAGACCCCCATGACCGCGCAGCCGCAGGCCGAGCCCTTCGACGCCGTCGAGGTGATCCGCACCAAGCGGGACCGGGGGACGCTGTCCCCCGAGCAGATCGACTGGGTGGTGGACGCGTACACCCGCGGCGTGGTGGCGGACGAGCAGATGTCCGCCCTGGCCATGGCGATCCTGCTCAACGGCATGGACCGCGCCGAGATCGCCCGCTGGACGGACGCGATGATCGCCTCGGGCGAGCGCATGGACTTCGGCGGGCTCACCACCCCGGACGGCCGCCCCCTGGCCACCGCGGACAAGCACTCCACCGGCGGCGTGGGGGACAAGATCACCCTGCCGCTGGCCCCGCTCGTGGCCTCCTTCGGGGTGGCCGTGCCGCAGCTGTCCGGCCGCGGCCTCGGCCACACCGGCGGCACCCTGGACAAGCTCGAGGCGATCCCCGGGTGGCGGGCCGACCTCAGCAACGAGGCGATGCTGCGCCAGCTCTCCGAGGTGGGCGCGGTGATCTGCGCCGCCGGCTCCGGCCTGGCCCCGGCGGACAAGCGCCTGTACGCCCTGCGCGACGTCACGGGCACGGTGGAGGCCATCCCGCTGATCGCCTCCTCGATCATGTCCAAGAAGATCGCCGAGGGCACCGGCGCCCTCGTGCTGGACGTCAAGTGCGGCTCGGGCGCGTTCATGAAGGACGAGGCGTCCGCCCGCGAGCTGGCCCGGACCATGGTGGACCTCGGCCGGGACGCCGGGGTGGACACCTCGGCGCTGCTCACGGACATGTCCGTGCCCCTGGGCCGGACGGCCGGCAACGCCCTCGAGGTCCGCGAGTCGGTGGAGGTGCTCGCCGGCGGCGGCCCGGCCGACGTCGTGGAGCTCACCGTGGCGCTCGCCGCCGCGATGCTCGCCGGCGCCGGGGTCACGGACGTGGACCCGGCCGAGCACCTGGCCAACGGCCGGGCGATGGACGTGTGGAACCGGATGATCGAGGCCCAGGGCGGCGACCCCCGCGCAGCCCTCCCGACGGCGGCCCACACCGAGGACGTCGTCGCGGAGACGGACGGCGTCCTCACCGAGCTGGACGCGATGGCCGTGGGCCTGACCGCGTGGCGCCTCGGCGCCGGGCGGGAGCGACAGGGCCAGGCCGTCCAGGCCGCGGCCGGCGTCGAGGTGCACGTGCGCCCCGGCGAGCGCGTGGCCCGGGGTCAGAAGGTGCTGACCCTGCACACGGACACGCCGGAGCGCTTCGAGCGGGCGAGGGCCGCGCTCGCCGGCGGCTGGTCCGTCGGCGAGCTCGACGACGACGCCGCCCGGGCCCTGCGCGAGCGCTCCGTGATCCTGGACCGGATCGGCTGACCGGATGCTCGCGTGGCTCGAGGGGGCGATCCTCCACGCCTCCGCGCAGTGGTGGGTCCTGCCGCTGACGCTGCTGCTGTGCCTGCTCGACGGCATCGTGCCGATCTTCCCGTCGGAGTCGGTGCTGGTGGCCCTCGGCGCGATCGTCCGCGACGGGCATCCGTTCTCCCTGTGGGCGCTGTGGGGGGTCGGCTTCGCGGGCGCGTTCCTGGGGGACGTGGCCGCGTACGCGATCGGCCGTGCCGTGGGCGTGGAGCGGTTCCGGTGGATGCGGCTGCGGCGGGTGCGGGCCACGGTCGAGGTCGCCCGTCACCACCTGCACAGCCACGGCGCGCTGCTGCTGTTCACCGCCCGGTTCATCCCCGGCGGCCGCGTGGCCCTGAACCTCACGGCCGGCGCCACCCGCTATCCGCCGGTGCGGTTCGTGGCGCTGGACCTGCTCTCCACGGCCAGCTGGGCCGCGTACTCGATCATGATCGCGCGCCTGACCGCGGGCTGGCTGGAGAACCCGGTGCTGCAGATCGCCGTCTCCGTGACGGGTGCCGCGCTCGTGGGCCTGCTGCTGGACCGCCTGCTCAAGGCCCTGCTGCGCCGCCGGCTGGGCGCCGGGGTGAAGGGCCTCACCCTGGCCGAGCAGGAGGCCCTGCGCTGAGCGCCCTGCCGTAGAGTGACGCCCGTGACGACGACGCAGCTTCCGGACACCGCATCCCCCTCCCCGCTCGAGGTCGACCTGGCCGTCCTGCCCAAGGTCTCCCTCCACGACCACCTCGACGGCGGCCTGCGCGTGGGCACCGTCCTCGACCTGGCCCGCGAGGCCGGCGTCGAGGTCCCCGCGGACACCGTCGAGGGCCTGGCCGAGTGGATCGCCGAGCACGCCAACGGCGAGTCCCTCGAGAAGTACCTGCAGGTCTTCGCCCTGACCACCGCCGTGATGCAGACCCGCGAGCAGCTGCGCCGCGTGGCCCGCGAGTTCGTCGAGGACCTGGTCGCCGACGGCGTCGTCTACGGCGAGATCCGCTGGGCCCCCGAGCAGCACCTGGCCGGCGGGCTGAGCCTGGACGAGGCCGTCGAGGCCGTGCAGGCCGGCCTGGACGAGGCGGTCGAGGCCGCCGACGCCGCGGGCCACGTGATCCGCGTGGGCCAGCTGGTCACCGCGATGCGGCACGCCGACCGGGCCCAGGAGATCGCCGAGCTGGCCGTGCGCCACCGCGAGGCCGGCGTCGTGGGCTTCGACATCGCGGGCGCCGAGGCCGGGTTCCCGCCCTCCCGCTTCGCCGACACCTTCACGTGGCTGGCCGCCCACCACCTGCCCGTCACCGTGCACGCGGGCGAGGGCGACGGCCTGGACTCCGTCCGCTCGGCCCTCGTGGACGGCCGCGCCCTGCGTCTGGGCCACGGCGTGCGCCTGGCCGAGGACATCTCGGTGGAGTACGGCGGTGTGGACGAGGACGGCGAGCAGCTGGACGAGCTGACCGGCCTCGTGGACCTGGGCGAGACCGCCGCGTGGGTGCGGGACCGGCAGATCGCCTTGGAGGTCTGCCCGTCCTCGAACCTGCAGACCGGCGCGGTGGACGCCGCGGCGGGCATCGCGGGCCATCCCATCGACCTGCTCGTGCAGCTCGGCTTCCGCGTCACCGTGAACACGGACAACCGGCTCGTCTCGGACGTGTCCCTGACCGACGAGCTCTACCTGCTCGCCGAGACCTTCGGCTACTCGCTCTCCGAGCTGCTGGACCTGCAGCTCAACGCCGCCGAGGCCGCCTTCCTGTCCGTGGACGAGCGCGAGGACCTCGCCGAGATCCTCGTGGCCGGCTGGGGCGAGGTCATCTCCGGCGACGCCGTCGGCCCGGTCCTCGAGGAGCTGGACGACGAGGACGAGGACGACTGATCCGTCCGTGAGCGCGAGTGTGGACCGTCTGGTGGCGGTGGTCGAGGCCCTGCGCGACCACTGCCCGTGGACGGCCGCGCTCACCCACGCCGACCTCGCCGAGTACCTCGTGGAGGAGGCGTACGAGGCGGTGGCGGAGATCGAGTCCCGCGACGCCGCCGCGTGGGCCGACGTGCCCGCGCGTCGGGCCGACGGCGCGTACCCCGCCCTGGCCGCCGAGCTCGGGGACGTCCTGTTCCAGGTGGTCCTGCACGCCGCCGTCTCCCGGGCGCCGGGCGCCCCGGCGGAGACGGCCGGGTTCCGCGTGGACGACGCCGCCGACGCCCTCACGGCCAAGATGATCCGGCGCAACCCGCTCGTGCTCACCCCCGAGGGCGGCCTGCGCCCGGCCGGGGAGCTCGCCGCCGTCACGCCGGAGGCCGTCGAGCTGGCCTGGGAGCGGGTCAAGGCGCAGGAGCGGGCGGCCGCGGGGCTCTCGCCCGCCGCCCCGGCCCACGACGACGGCGGCACCGGCCCGGGCCTCGACGTCGGCGACATCCCGGCCCGGCTGCCGGCGCTGGCCGCCGCCGCGAAGGTGGTCGACCGCGCGGCCCGGCAGGAGCCGGACCCGCTCGCCGCGCACGTCCCGGCGCCGGCCGCCGAGGCGGGGGAGCGCCCGGCGGCGGGGTGGCCCGACGAGGCCGCGCTCGGGGCGGAGCTGTTCGCGCTGGTGCGCCGGGCCCGGGCGGCGGGGCTCGACCCCGAACGGGCCCTGCGCACCACGGTGGCGCGGGTGCGTGCGGGGGACTGGTCGGCCCTGCGCCCGTCCGGCTGACGCGACGCCGCTTCGGCCCGGCCGCAGTTCCGACCGCGCCCCAGCGACATCGCAGCCGGGGGGAACGGCGGTCTTGTCGCCGGCGCGCGGCCGACTGGAACCTGAGGTCCCCGCTAGGCTGAGGCCGTGTCCACGCCGCGGGCACGACTTCCGACTTCGATTGAAGGAGACCCGTCCATGGCCCTGATCGACGCCATCCACGCTCGCGAGATCCTCGACTCGCGCGGCAACCCCACCGTCGAGGTGGAGGTCCTGCTCACCGACGGCTCCCTGGGCCGCGCGGCCGTGCCCTCGGGCGCGTCCACCGGCGAGTTCGAGGCGGTCGAGCGCCGTGACGGGGACAAGAAGCGCTACGGCGGGAAGGGCGTGCTGGACGCCGTCGCCGCCGTCGGGGGCATCGCGGAGGAGCTCGAGGGCGAGTTCGCCGCGGACCAGCGCGCCGTGGACCGCGCGATGCTGGACCTGGACGGCACCCCCAACAAGGGCAAGCTGGGCGCGAACGCGATCCTGGGCGTGTCCATGGCCGTCGCGGCGGCCGCCGCGCAGGCCTCCGACCTCATGCTCTACAAGTACCTGGGCGGCCCGAACGCCCACGTGCTGCCCGTGCCGATGATGAACATCCTCAACGGTGGCGCCCACGCGGACTCCAACGTGGACATCCAGGAGTTCATGATCGCCCCGATCGGCGCCCCGTCCTTCCGCGAGGCCCTGCGCTGGGGCACCGAGGTCTACCACGCCCTGAAGACCGTGCTGCAGGAGAAGGGCCTGTCCACCGGCCTGGGCGACGAGGGCGGGTTCGCCCCGTCCCTGGAGTCCAACCGGGCCGCCCTGGACCTCATCGCCGAGGCCGTGACGAAGGCCGGCTACCGCCTGGGCGAGGACATCGCGCTGGCGCTGGACGTCGCCTCCTCCGAGTTCTTCGACAAGGGCTCCTACACCTTCGAGGGCCAGCAGCGCTCCGCCGAGGAGATGGCCGCCTACTACACCGAGCTGGTGGACAACTACCCGATCGTCTCCATCGAGGACCCGCTCGACGAGGACGACTGGGACGGCTGGCAGCACCTGACCGCGCAGCTGGGCGATCGCGTCCAGCTGGTGGGCGACGACCTGTTCGTCACCAACGTGGAGCGGCTGCAGCGCGGCATCGACGAGAAGGCCGGCAACGCCCTGCTCGTGAAGGTCAACCAGATCGGCTCCCTGACCGAGACCTTCGACGCGATCTCCCTGGCCCAGCGCCACATGTTCCACTGCATGATCTCGCACCGCTCGGGCGAGACCGAGGACACGTTCATCGCGGACCTCGCGGTGGCCACCAACGCCGGCCAGATCAAGACCGGCGCCCCGGCCCGCTCGGACCGCGTGGCCAAGTACAACCAGCTGCTGCGCATCGAGGAGGACCTGGCCGACGCCGCCGTCTACGCGGGCCGCTCCGCCTTCCCGCGCTTCCGCGGCTGACCGTCCCCGACGACGACGCGCGGGCCCGCCCGGATCCCTCCGGGCGGGCCCGCGTCCGTCCCGGGGGCGGCCAGGAGCCTGCCAGGGGCGGGCAGTAGGCTGTGGGGGTCCCCGCCACGCGTCCGAAGGAGTCCGCGATGAGTCCGCGCCGCCCCCGCGTGCCCCGTGTCGACCCGACGACGGGCGCCCCGCGCCGGACCGCCGTCGCCGCCCCGGCGGCCCCGACGACGGCCTCCCCGAAGGCGGACGCGCCCACGCCGACCCCTGAGGCCACCACGCCGACGCCCGCGGCCACGGGCGCCGAGGTCATCGACCTGCACAGCGTCCAGGAGCGCCGCCAGGCCGGTCACCCCGGACACCTGGACGGGCACCCGGACGCGGACCGGGCTGACA
>NZ_JABFAZ010000004.1:55794-68233 GCF_017168505.1 Micrococcus sp. KRD077
GGTGGGAGGTCACGGTCTCTCCTGGGGGATGCGGGTGGACGAGGAGGCGGGGTGCGCGGCGGTCGACGGCGGCCCGTCGGGCGGCGCGTCCGGCGGCACGCCCGCCTCCGGAGGCGTCGGCGACGCCGCCGCGGCCCGCGGCTCGACCACCTCCAGGGGAGGACGCCGCCGCCCGGGGAACAGGGGCGCGGTGACGGGATCGCGGTGGATGATCCATCCGATCCCCGCGAGCATCAGGACCAGGGTGAACACGCGGACGGCCAGGACCGGCAGCCACTGCGCCACGGAGAGCTGGTCCACCACGCCGACGCCGGTGAGCAACAGGACCGCGAGCGCGGTGACCCACCCGAGCCAGCGGGGATGGTCGGCGCCCCACGGCAGCGGGCGGAGGGCGCACGCCAGCAGCGGCAGGACCCAGAGCAGGTACCACGGCTGGACGATCGGGGCGGTGGCGACGGCCACCACGAGCACGGCCGCCGCGCTGAACACCGGGTCCAGGGGCCGGCGGCGCAGGGCCAGCCAGGCCGTGAAGCCGAGGGCCGACACCGTCATCGCGGTGTAGAAGGCCGCGGCCACGTCGCGCGCCCCCAGGGGCGTCACGGCTTCGACGACCGCGCCGAGCAGCAGGCCGAGCAGGCCCACGGGGGCATACGGGAACGCCGCGTCCCCGCTCGTGAGCATGGCCGGGACCCAGCCGAACCAGAGGCCGGAGCCGGCGCCGAGGATCGTGAGGACGGCCAGGGAGATCACCGCCGTCGTGAACCACGGGCCGAGCCGGTCCCGCCGGCGCAGGCGCGGATCGGCCGCGCGGAACCGGGCCCAGCCGGTGGGCAGGAGCAGGGCCACGAAGGGCAGCACCAAAGCTGTCAGGGGCTTGATCGCAACGGACAGGGCGATCAGCACGATCCCCCACAGCGCATGCACGCGGCGGCGGGGCGGGCGGACCATGAGCAGGATGCCCGCGAGCATCAGCCCCGACATCAGCGCGTCGTTGTGGGCGCCGGCGATCATGTAGAGCAGGAACAGTGGGTTCGCCACGGCCACCCACGTGGCCCACACCCCGCATCGGCCCGCGACGGCGGCCAGCCGCGGCACCGCCCACAGGCACAGCGCCAGGCCCGCGAGCGCCAGGAGCCGGAACGCCGTGACGGAGAGCTCGATGTTGCCGCCCGTGGCCCGCCACGTCGTCTCGGCGAACAGCAGGAACAGCGGCCCGTAGGGGGACGGGGACTCGGCCCAGATGGAGTCCGCTCCCTGCATGAACCAGCCGGGCAGGGCGGACACGCCCTGGGAATACGGGTCGAGACCCGACGCGAGGAGCCGGCCCTGCTGGAGGTAGGAGAACACATCGCGGGAGAAGATCGGCAGCGCGAGCATCAGCGGGGCGGACCACCACCAGGCGGCCCGGGCCACCAGGCGGCCGTGCTCCTCCCAGCGGCCCCGCAGCGCGCGCCCCAGCTCGAGCCAGGATCGGACGAGGAGCAGCGAGCCGGCGGCCAGCAGCACGGTGCTGAGCAGCACGCCGGGAAGGTAGACCCGCAGCGGGTTGAGCAGGGTGGTGCCGGAGAACACCGAGTCGGGCGTCATCGGCAGCCACCCCACGCCCCAGGAGCCCACCGTGATGAGCACGGACGCCCACGTGCCCCGGCGGACGGCCGCCTCCGGCTCGGGCTGCGCCGTCACGCGGCTCGGACGGGGCCCTCGGGCGCCGGTCGTCGCGGAGGCGGCGGGCCTCACTCCGCCGGCTCCGCGGGTCGAGGGGCGCCACGGAGCCGGGCCAGGCCGGCGCGTACGGCGGGGCGCACGTGCCAGTGGTCCTTCACGAACCGGCTGGTGCGGCGGTCCACGACGAGGATCCACAGCAGACACACGGCGGAGACGATCAGGGACACGGCCTTGACCTGGTCCGCGATGTCCAGGAACTGCCAGGTGAAGAGCTGGTCCGCGGCGCCGAACGCCAGGAAGTAGCCGACCGTGAACACGACCCACTTGATCTGCCAGTTGTCCCGGATGCCGAGCACGGCGAAGAACGGCAGCAGCCACAGCAGGTACCAGGGCTGGATGATGGGCGAGAGGATCACCAGCGCGGTGAACGCCCAGGTCATGCGCGTCATCACGCGGTCCTGGCGGCCGAGGAACATCAGGGCCAGCACGATGAGCACCGAGAGCGCGCGTCCGGCGGTCTTGTACACGCCCTCGACGGCCTGCACGTCCGCCCCCTGTCCGAAGAGCTCGCTCGCCCCCACCGTGATGAGGGACAGCATGCCGATCGGCCCCCACGGCACGGTGCCCGTGCCCGTGCCGACCATGACGGCCACCCAGCCGAAGCCGAAGCCGTTGAGCACCCCCACCAGGGCCATGAGGCCGAAGGAGATCCCGGCGGTGAGGGCCCAGAAGGCGAACCGGCGCGGCCATCGGGCCGTCGGGCCGGCCCACAGCAGGCCGATGAACGGGAGCAGCACGAGCGTGATGGGCTTGATGCCCAGGGACAGGGTGACCAGCACGACGCCGGCCACCCCCCACGCGACGGACTGCCCGGGCCGCTGGGGGCGGAGCGGATGCCCGGCGCGCAGCGCGCACCACGTGCCGGCCAGGGCGAGGCCGACCATGAGGGCGTCGTTGTGCCCGGACGCGACGAAGCTGATGGTGAAGAGCGGGTTGGCGACGCTGATCCACTGCGCCCACGCACCGTTGACGCCCAGCCGGCGGGCCAGCAACGGCACGAAGACCATGATCAGCGCGACGCCGGCCACCGCCACCAGGCGGAACAGGAAGATCGCCAGGTCCGGGTTCATGTCCCCCGAGATCGCGACGACGGCCTGCTCGATCCAGAGGAAGATCGGACCGTACGGGGTCTCGGAGTCCGCCCAGGTGGCGTCCGCTCCGAGCTGGAACCAGTTGGACAGCGAGGAGATCGTGTCCACGTAGGGGTCCTGCCCCGCCTCCATGAGACGGCCCTGTCCCACGTAGGCGAAGATGTCCCGGCTGAAGATCGGCAGGGCCACGACCTGGGGCAGGCACCACAGGACGGTGGCGAGGTTGACCGTGCGCAGGGCGCCGCGACCGAAGGGGCGGATCGTCTGGCCCAGGCGCAGCCAGGCCCAGAACATCACCCAGCAGCCGAGGGTGAGGAGCGCTGTGCCGGCGAGCACGCCGGTCTCCTGGGTGCGCCACGGGATCAGCCACTGCCAGCGGTTGATCGGGGAGGCCGAGGCCAGCCAGCCGACGGAGTACGAGCCCACCACCAGGAGGAGGGAGCCGAGGGTCCCCACCAGGATGGGCCACCAGTCCGCGCCGGCGACCTGGGGGTCCGCGCGGAGGCCGCCGACGCCGACGTACTCCGGCCGGTGGGCCGTGGACCCGGACGGACGCGGGGTCGACACGCTCATGCGACGGGTCCTTCCGTGCGGTCCTGCGAGGGCGCGCGAGGGCGCGGCTCGCTCGAATCTACCATCGTGACACGCGAGTAGCCTGGGGGCATGAGCGAGACGAGCACCCCCGCGCCGGAGAGCGCCCCCCTGGTCTGGATCGACTGCGAGATGACCGGCCTGCACCCCCAGGTCGACGAGCTCGTCGAGGTGGCGGTGCTCATCACGGACGCCGAGCTGAACATCCTGGACGAGGGCATCGACCTGGTGATCCGTCCCTCCGCGGCGGCCCTCGAGCAGATGGACCCGTTCGTCCGGGACATGCACACCACCTCCGGCCTGCTGCCGGAGCTGGCGGAGGGCCTCGAGCTCGACGACGCCGCAGCGCGCGTCCTCGAGTACATCGCGGCCCGCGTGCCGGCCGGCAAGGGCCTGCTGGCCGGCAACACGGTGGGCCAGGACAAGCTGTTCCTCGCCCGCTACATGCCCGCCGTCGTCGACCATCTGCACTACCGGATCGTGGACGTGTCCACCGTGAAGGAGCTGGCCCGGCGCTGGTACCCGCGCGCCTACTACCAGGCCCCCGCCAAGACCGGGGGCCACCGCGCTCTCGGGGACATCAAGGACTCCATCACCGAGCTGCGCTACTACCGGGCCGCCGTCATGGCCCCCGCCCCCGGCCCCACCACGGAGGAGGCCCGCGCCATCGCGGAGGTGGTGTCCGGGGCGCAGGCCTGAGCCGGCACCCCGGCCTCGCCGCCCCGATTCGGCGCTGCGCGGGATCTCGTGTACTGTGGACCCCGCTGCGCCGCGCGGATCCGTCCGTGTGGAGCAGGCATGGTGGGCGTAGCTCAGTCGGCAGAGCGTCTGGTTGTGGTCCAGAAGGTCGCGGGTTCAATCCCCGTCGCTCACCCCACCGTAAGGCCCGGAATCATGCGGATGATTCCGGGCCTTATCTCGTCTTGGTAGTGCTGTTGGGTAGTGCTCGGTCCCCACGGGGTACGCACATCATCGGAGAGCACCAGGAGAGATGCGTTGGCTACCATCCAGACGCGCACGAACAAGGCCGGCCGGACCACGTACCGGGTCGGCTTCTACGAGGCCGGCCGGTTCCAGTGGCTGCCGGCCCTCGCCCGCGAGGCCGGCGCCCAGCGCGTCAAGGCGATCGTGGAGGACCCGCGGCAGGGGCCCACGGTGGCCCGCCGGATCCTCGAGGCCCAGGTGGACAGTGCCCCGGGCATGCCCACGCTCGCCGAGTTCTTCCCGCGGTACATCGAGCACCGCGGGCTCCGCTGCACCCCGGGCACCCTGGCCGGGTACGAGGCAGAGGCCGCGCGCACGTTCCTGCCCCGCCTCGGCGAGCTGCCCGTGGACATGATCGACCGCCGCACGGTGGCCGAGTGGATCCGGTGGCAGCTGCAGCAGCCCACGGCCCGCTGGCGCGCGGCCGCCGCCCGCGCCGCGGCCGCCACTCCCCCGCGGCCCGAGCCGCCGCTGGCCACGGTGTCTCCGAAGACGGTCCGCAACGCGCACGCCCTGCTCTCCGCGGTCCTCGGCCTCGCCGTCCAGGAGGGCATCCTGCCAGCCAACCCCGCGCGCGGCGCCGACCTGCCCGACGACGACGTCGAGGAGGAGCGCGGCATCTTCAGCCGAGCCGAGTGGGCGCGCTTCTACGCAGCCATATCCGAGTCGTACCAGCCGCTGCTGATCGTCCTGCTCGTCACCGGCGCCCGCTGGGGCGAGGCCACCGCCCTGCAGGTCCGCGACCTCGACGTCGCAGCCAGCGTCATCCACGTGCGCCGCGCCTGGAAGAAGGGCAAGGAGGGCGCCGTCCTCGGCGTCCCCAAGACCGCCCGCGGCCGCCGCACGATCATGCTCCCCGACTGGGCCGTCGAAACACTCGAGCCATTGGCCGCCGGCCGTGCCGCCGACGAGTTCCTCCTGACCGCCCCCGGCGGCGGCGTCATCCACCGCACGAACTTCGTCGAGCGCCACTGGAAGCCGGCGCTCGCGGCCGCCGGGATCGCCAAGCACCTGACCCCGCACAGCCTGCGGCACACGTTCGCCTCGTGGGCCCTCATGGATGGGGTCCCCGCACAGGTCGTCCAGCACCGCCTCGGTCACGAGTCGCTGCAGACCACCTCCCGCGTGTACGCGCACCTGCTGCTGGACGCCCAGCGTGCCGCGGTCGACGCGATCGGCTGGGAGCCTCCCCCCGGCGCCTGACCCCTGGCGCAGCGAGAGGCCCCGTCCAGCTGGCTGCTGGACGGGGCCTCTCTTGCGCTTCCCTTCGCGGCCTCCACGCTCCCCGAGGGGGCGGACACGTTAAGCAGCTGGCACCCGTACCGCGCGCTCGCGGGTCTGCCGAGCCTCCCGGGCCCGCCGCGTGATCACCGGGTAGGCGGCGATCGCCACCGGGTCCTCGGCGAGCGTGGCCACGCGCATCGCCAGCGCCGTGCCCTGCAACCCGACCAGATGCTCAGCGGCCCGGTCACGCGCGGCCCCGTGCCGCCACCGCCGCCCCCACAGCTGCAGCGCCATGTGGTCACGAACGGACAGGTGGCCGGCGCACGCGGGCGCCTGGGTGGTGGTGGTCATGTCGGGACGGTACGCCCGGGGGTGGACGTAGTACGTGGGATCAGCGGTCCGTGATGGTGGCCGTTCCGCGGTACTCGTCGTCGCCGGTAAAGGTCACCGAGCAGGAGTACCGGTGCCCAACCGTGCCGCCCAACGCGTTCTCCGCTTCGACCGCTCCGGTCACTGTCCATGCCTTCGGCCCCCCGGATGCCGTCTCGCGGGAGAACTTGGCGGTGCTGGGGGCGCGCAGCTTCTCCTTGACGAGGGTCTGGCAGGCAATCTTCGCGTCCCACTCCTCCGGCTCGTCAGGGCTGGCGTTGCTGAAGGCAGAGAAGATTGCCCACGCGAGCAGTGCCATCACGGCCACGAGGGGCCAGAGGCAGCCCGCGACGAGCGGGTTGCGCCCACGCTCCAGGGTGGCGGGCGTAGTGCCGCCGGCCCAGTCCTTGAGGGTGTAGCCCGCGGCGCGCAGCTTCGCGCGCACGTCCTCGTCGTTGTCCGCGGCCTTGAGCTCCCGTACGGTCTCGCCGCGCTGGTTCTTCACTGCGATGGTGCGTAGGCGTGCGATCGTCTTGCCGTCGAGCAGCTCGTCTCGCCCCTCTGACACTTCCGCCGTGTACTTGGTCGTCTTCGCCATGTCGCCCTCCTTGGTGGTGCGCCCTGCGCGGCGCGTTGCCTTGATTCTGACCTAGCCGATGGCCCCCGCCTAGCAGGCGCTCAGGCAGAGTGCTCGGTGGCCAACGCGGCGAGATGCTCCCGCTCGGTCCGGGTGAGGCCGGCCAGTCGGTCGGTAAGCACGAGCGGGGTCACCCACAGTTCGTCGGCGAGCTCGTCCAGGCTCATGGACCAAGGCAGGGCGTCGGCGAGCTGCTCGAGCGTAATCAGCTGCCGGGCCGCGGCCGCGCGTACGGCGTGCTCGACGGCCGGCGGCTGGCAGCCGCGGTGGCCGTGCTCGAGGTGCACGAGCTCGTGGGTGAGCGCGCACCGCCGCTCGGCCTGCGTCATGCGGGGGTCGAGCCAGATCACCGTCGCGCCATCGGTCGCGGCTGGCGCCGTCGGGTGTGGGCGGGCCCAGACCACGACGACGTACGTCAGCGTGCGCAGCGCCCGCCAGGGGTGGAACATGCGACCATCGTCGTTGTGGGGACGGACACGGTATGGGTGAGCACGAGCTGGACTGTGGTGGACTGAGCGCGCCTGCGTGACAAAGGGTCGAACATCTGTTCGACTGGAGCAGGTCTTCCAGGGAAGGAGCGATCGCGATGGCGAACACCTCAGCGATTGAGTGGACCGAGGTGACGTGGAACCCCGTGACCGGTTGCGACCGCGTGGCGGCCGGCTGCGACAACTGCTACGCGCTGACCTTAGCCAAGCGGCTCAAGGCGATGGGTGCTGAGAAGTACCAGAACGATGGGAACCCGGTGACGTCCGGCCCCGGGTTTGGCGTCACCCTCCATCCGAAGGCCCTGGGCCAGCCCCGCTCGTGGAAGGCCCCGCGCGTGGTGTTCGTGAACTCCATGAGCGATCTCTTCCACGCCAAAGTTCCGTTGGGGTTCATCCGGGACATCTTCGACGTCATGCGCGAGACGCCGCAGCACACATATCAGGCGCTGACGAAGCGCTCACTGCGGATGGCCCGTCTAGCCGATCGCCTCGACTGGCCGGCCAACTTGTGGATGGGCGTCTCCGTGGAGGACGAGACTGTGACGGGCCGCATCGACCATCTCCGCGAGGTGCCGGCAGCGGTCCGGTTCCTCTCCTGCGAGCCCCTCATCGGACCCCTGCGGGATCTGGATTTGGCCGGCATCGACTGGGTCATCGCGGGCGGCGAGTCTGGTGCGAACCATCGCCCCATGGACCAGGCCTGGGTGGAGGACATCCGCGACCAATGCGTGTCTGCCGACGTGGCGTTCTTCTTCAAGCAGTGGGGTGGGCGGACGCCTAAGGCCAACGGGCGGCTCTTGGAGGGGCGCACCTGGGACGAGATGCCTACCTCCCGCGCCGCGCTGGCAGGATGACCGCGCGCCCATCCACCATGTCTTTGGTGTAGCCCTGGGTGATCCCGGCCTTCTGGAGATTCTTGATGGCCTGCCGTACCTCTGAGGCGCCTGCCGTGCCGAGGTGTTCGCCTAGCCAGTGGGGCACGTCGTCGCAGATCCGCACCGCCTGGCCTTGACCGAGGTGAGACGAGAGCCTCGTCTGGATAGCGGCGATGGCCCGGTTTCTGACGTCGGTCTGCTCTGCGACCACCTGCTGGTCGAACGTCTCCTGCAGGTCGAAGAGCGACCCCTGGGTGTCGTCGAGCAGTCCCTGGTAGTAGTTCTCGGAGTTGACCTGCCGCCACTTCCTGTGAGCCCGAGCCGCGGCGTCAGCGAAGAGCATGGGCGCAGCGAAGTGCTGGTAGAAGAGCATCAGCGTGAAGATCGGCCCCTCAGACGGGGTCCGGCGGATTGGGACGGAGATGACGTTGTGGGCGGTCTCTCCGGTCATGCGCTGCATGTACTCGCGCGCCACGTAGGAGGCGGCTGTAGCGGCGGAGGAGCTGTCGCCACTCACGTCAGCCTGCCGCCGAGCCTCAGCGAAGACCTCCCGCCACCACGGCCCACCAAGAAAACGGTCACCGCGGAGGAGGGTGACGGTCTCGCCACTTGAGGCGGAGGCTCCCTTCCGGACGATCCCTCCGATGCGCCACACGGTGGAGAGACTGAAGTTCAAGAGGACCTCGGTCGACCGCGCTGGCCGCAGGAGCAGCTTCGAGGCGACGACGTCGTACGGCAGGGCCGTGCCGAACGGGTCGAGAAAGAACAGAGCTGGGCGGGTGCCGATGTCGTTGAGGATCGCGTCGATCTGCTCCTCCACGGCGCCGTGGTGCAGATAGACGGGACCGGCCCCCTGCCCCTGCGCGGCGACCGCGTGCCGGAGGGTCTCCGCATGAGCCCTATCTCGCTCCACGAGGTGGATGTGCATGATGCGGTTCTGCGCTGCAAGCTTGCGTGCGATGTCCACCGCGTAGAGCGGCGACCCCTTGTGCGCGTCGTCGTACTGCCCCGCGCCGGCGTAGCCATCGACATAGGCCACCTCCCGAGGGGCCTTGCTAGCAACCTTCATGGCCCACGGTGTGAGGTAGTCCTCCAGCACCTTGAGCTTGAAGACCGCGGCGGGCTGCTGCGACGTGAAGAAGTTCGTGTTGGCGCTCATGCGCCGGCCTCGTCGCCGGGGTCCTGGTTCTCCTCGCCGACGTCGCCCCACTCCCGGGCCTGCCGGTCGCGGGTCAGCTCGAAGTCGGGGTGTGCTGCCAGATCGAAGTCGGCCGGCGCGTCGGCCGCCGCGGTCTTTTGTTCAGCGCCAGCGTCACCGCCGCGCGCTCCCCCGCGCTCGGCCGTGCCGCGCTCGCGGTCCTGATCCTGGTCTGCGTGGTCGCGCTCGTCATGGTGGTCCGTCCTACGTCGGTCGAGCATGACCCGCAGGACTGCAGCGAGCAGCTCCTGGTCATACGTCGATAGGTCAGGGGATTCCTGAACGACGTCGAGGACCGACGGGTGAAGAGCCGAGTCGAGCTCCACTCCTATGGACTCCAGCGCTGCGGTGACCACGTGGGCCACGGGCACCCTCAGCACGAGCGCGAGCATCGTGATGTTCTCGCCCTTGATCGAGGTGACCGGGGTGGACTTGAGCCGCGCGAAGCTGGCGTGGCTCATGTCGTACCCCGCGCGGTCGGCGCGGGCGGCGAGGTCGCTGAGGGACCAGCCGTTCCGCTCCTGGGCTGGGGCGATCAGTCGGCCCAGCGAGTGCATGTCGTTCATGGCGACCAATCTGCGGTGCGATGCCAAGGGGAGCAACCGACCTCGGACACCCGCTGTTGCGTGGAAGTGGACACCGAAACGGTAGCAACAAAGGGGGTGTTGTGCCGCAGGGCGGCGCGGATACGGGGCGATCAGCGCGGACCCGGTGAGGAAGAGCCGCTTGCGACCCCATCGGTCCGCGAGGTTGCCGGTGGAGAGCAACAGGGCGGCCAGCAGCACGGCATAGAGGCTGTTCACTCACTGCGCGTCAGTGAGGTCCAAGTGCAGGTCGCCGATGATGGCGAGCGGGACCGCCCGAGGTCCCACGGCGGCCGGTTCCACGGCTCAGCGTCGCAGGGGCGACGCCGCCGGGCATCAACCGTTCGACGGACTCCTCATCCGCTGCCGGGCGTAGAGTCGGCCGGTGAGGGCGTCGACCCGACGCCGCACCCCCGCCGACGAGGAGGCCAGCCCATGTCCGTCGTGAAGATCAACGCCATCAGCGTCCCCGAGGGCGCCGGCCCGGAACTCGAGAAGCGGTTCGCCGCCCGCAAGCACGCGGTGGACCAGGAGCCGGGCTTCGAGGGCTTCCAGCTGCTCCGGCCCACCGCGGGCGAGGACCGCTACTTCGTGGTCACGACGTGGGCGTCGGAGGAGGACTTCCAGCGCTGGCGGGACGGGCGCATGCCCGCCGCTCACGCCGCCGAGCAGGGCGGCCGCCCGGCGCCGGTCGCCACGGGCGCCGACCTGCTCGAATTCGAGGTCGTGGACCTGGGCTAATCGCGGCGCCGCAGCAGGCGCATCGCGTTCACGATGACCAGCAGCACGGACGCCTCGTGCACGAGCATGCCGACGGCCATCGTGACGCCGCCGGTGAAGACGCCGGCCAGCAGGGCCGCGACGGTGACGAGGGAGATCGCGATGTTCTGCCGCATCACCCGCACCGTGCGCCGGGCCAGATCGAGCGCCTGCGGCAGCCGCTCGAGCCGGTCGCCCATCAGGGCGATGTCCGCGGTCTCGATGGCCACACCGGAGCCGGCCGCGCCCATGGCCACGCCGATGTCCGCCGTCGCCAGGGCCGGGGCGTCGTTGACGCCGTCACCGACCATCGCGACGACGCGGCCCTCGGCCTGCAGGGCCTCGATCGCCTCGAGCTTGTCCTGGGGCAGCAGGCCCGCCCGCACGTCGTCGACGCCCACCTGCCGGGCCACGGCCTGCGCGACGCCGGGCTGGTCGCCGGTCAGCATCACGACCTCGCGGACGCCGATCCCGTGCAGCGCCCGGATCATGCCCGCGGCCTCGGGCCGGAGGGTGTCTGCGATGGCGAGGACGCCGAGCGGGATGCCGTCGACGACGACCGCCGCCGGGGTCCGGCCCGCCTCCGCGAGCTCGGCCGCGACGGTCTCGACCCGGTCGGTCGCGGCCGGATCCACGCCGCGCTCGCGCAGCAGCGCCACGTTGCCCACGGCGACGACGCGGCCGTCCACCTCTCCGGTGAGCCCGCGGCCGAGGACGACGTCCACATCGGTGGCCAGCGGGCCGTCCAGCAGGCCGCGGTCCCGGCCCGCCGCGACGACCGGCGCGGCCAACGGGTGGTCCGAGGCCGCCTCGAGCCGTGCGGCCCAGCGCAGCACCTCGTCCTCGGCCCCGGGCTCGAACGCGACGACGTCTGTCAGCTCGGGGGTGCCCGAGGTGAGTGTGCCGGTCTTGTCGACGGCGACGGCGTCGACCTTCGCGGAGCGCTCGAGGAACTCCCCTCCCTTGATGAGCACGCCGTCCTTGGCGCCGCGGCCGATCCCCGCCACGATCGCGACCGGGATGGAGATCACGAGGGCGCCCGGGCAGCCGATGACCAGCAGGGTCAGGGCCAGGGGGACGTCCCGCGTGATCAGACCGGTCGCGAAGGCCAGCACCATGATCGCCGGGGTGTACCAGCGGGAGAAGCGGTCCATGAACCGCTGGGTCCGAGCGCGGGCCTCCTGCGCCGCCTCGATGCGGTGGATGATGCGCGCCAGCGTGGTGTCGGCGCCCACGCCCCGCGCCTCCACCTGCAGCAGGCCTGCCGTGGCCACGGTGCCCGCGTACACGGCGTCGCCGTCGGTCTTCTCCGCCGGGATGGACTCGCCCGTGATGGATGCCTCGTCCACGGCGCCGACCCCGGTGAGCACCACGCCGTCCACCGGCACCCGGGCGCCGGCCTTGACGAGGACGGTCGCGCCGGGGGCCACCTCGTGGGCGGGCACGGTGCGCTGCGTCCCGTCTGCGTCGACGACGACGGCGGTCTCGGGCGCCGTGGACACGAGGTCCGCGAGCGCCGAGCGAGTCTGAGACAGGGTCGCGTCCTCGAGGCCGTGGCCGAGGGCGAAGAGGAAGGTCACGGCGGCGGCCTCCCAGAAATTGCCGAGCAGGGACGCGCCGATCGCGGCGGTGGCGACGAGCAGGTCGATGCCGACGGTCTTCACCCGCAGGGCGGCGATCGCGTCGCGCGCGATCGGCAGGCCGGCCACGACGGCGGCGGCGAGCATCAGGCCCGCCGCCACGAGGTGTCCGGTCCCGTGGGCCAGCTGCTCGGGCGCCAGCACGAGTGAGACGGCGATCAGCAGGCCGGCCGCCACGGGACGCCGCCAGCGGCGGGACAACGTGAGCCGGGCACGGGTGCGGCCCGGACGTGTGACGGCGAGGGTGGGCATGCCGGGCTCCGTTCGTCGGGGG
>NZ_JABFAZ010000040.1:0-29564 GCF_017168505.1 Micrococcus sp. KRD077
CCCCTGACGGCCGCACCCCCGCCTCCCCGCGCTTCCCGGAGATCGAGCGCCGCATCCTGGCGTACTGGGACGAGGACGGCACCTTCCAGGCCTCGATCGACCAGCGTCCCGCCTTCAACGAGGACGGCTCGCAGAACGAGTTCGTCTTCTACGACGGCCCGCCCTTCGCCAACGGCCTGCCGCACTACGGCCACCTGCTCACCGGGTACGTCAAGGACCTCGTGGCCCGCTACCAGACGCAGCAGGGCCGCCGCGTGGAGCGCCGCTTCGGCTGGGACACCCACGGCCTGCCCGCCGAGCTCGAGGCGATGAAGCAGCTGGGCATGACGGACAAGTCCGAGATCGAGGCCATGGGCATCGACAAGTTCAACGAGGCCTGCCGCTCCTCGGTCCTGAAGTACACGGACCAGTGGCAGGACTACGTGACCCGCCAGGCCCGCTGGGTCGACTTCGAGAACGACTACAAGACCCTCACCCCGGACTTCATGGAGTCCGTGATCTGGGCCTTCTCCGAGCTGCACCGCAAGGGCCTGACCTACCGCGGCTTCCGCGTCCTGCCCTACTGCTGGAACGACGAGACCCCGCTGTCCAACCACGAGCTGCGCATGGACGACGACGTCTACAAGATGCGCCAGGACCCCTCGGTCACCGTCACGTTCCCGATCACCGGCCTCCCGGCGGACCCCGCCCTCGTGCCCGACGGCGGCGCCGACGCGGCGCTCGCCGCGCACCTGGCCGGCGTCCACGTCCTGGCCTGGACCACCACGCCCTGGACGCTGCCGACCAACGCGGCCCTCGCCGTCGGCCCCCAGATCCAGTACGCCGTGGTGCCGGCCGGCCCCGAGGGCGCGACCGCGGACGGGGACCGCTTCCTCCTGGCCGTGGACCTGGTGGGCGCCCACGCCAAGGAGCTCGGCTACGCCGACGCCGACGCCGCCCGCGCCGCGGTCACCGAGACGATCCCCGGCGCCCGCCTCGGCGGCCTGGCCTACGCGCCGCTGTTCACGGACGTGTTCGACGCCCACCGCGGGGAGACCTTCACCGTCAACGGCCGTGACCTCGGCGTCGAGGGCGCCCACCGCATCCTCGTGGACGACTACGTCTCCACCGAGGACGGCACCGGCGTGGTCCACCAGGCGCCGGCCTACGGTGAGGACGATCAGCGCGTGTGCGAGGCCAACGGCATCCCCGTGCTGCTCTCCGTGGACTCCGGTGCCCGGTTCCTGCCGCTGTTCGCCCGCGAGGACGTCGGGCGCGGCGACCTGCGCGAGATCGCCGGCGTCCAGGTCTTCGAGGCCAACCGCACGATCATCCGCGCCCTGCGCTCGCTGGGCCGGCTCGCGCGGGAGGCCTCCTACGAGCACTCCTACCCGCACTGCTGGCGCTGCCGCACGCCGCTGATCTACCGCGCGGTGACGTCCTGGTACGTCAAGGTCACCCAGATCAAGGAGCGCATGCTCGAGCTGAACGAGGAGATCACCTGGATCCCCGGCAACGTGAAGCACGGGCAGTTCGGCACGTGGGTCGCCAACGCGCGCGACTGGTCCATCTCCCGCAACCGGTACTGGGGCTCGCCCATCCCGGTGTGGGAGTCCGACCACCCGGACTTCCCCCGCCAGGAGGTCTACGGCTCGCTCGCGGAGATCGAGGAGGCCTTCGGCCGCCTGCCGCGCAACGCCCAGGGCGAGGTGGACCTGCACCGCCCGTGGGTGGACGACCTCACCCGCCCCCACCCGGACCCCGAGGCCGCCGCGGCCGGTGCGGTCATGCGCCGCGTCGAGGACGTGCTGGACGTCTGGTTCGACTCCGGCTCCATGCCGTACGCCCAGGTGCACTACCCGTTCGAGCGCGCGGACTGGTTCCCCACGCACAACCCGGCGGACTTCATCGTGGAGTACATCGGCCAGACGCGCGGCTGGTTCTACACCATGCACATCCTGGCAACCGCCCTGTTCGACCGGCCGGCGTTCTCCAACGTGATCGCGCACGGCATCGTGCTCGGCTCGGACGGGCAGAAGATGTCCAAGTCGCTGCGCAACTACCCGGACGTCACGGAGGTCCTGGACCGCGACGGCGCGGACGCCATGCGCTGGTTCCTCATGGCCAGCCCCATCCTGCGCGGCGGCAACCTGATCGTCACGGAGGAGGGCATCCGCGAGGGCGTCCGCCAGGTGCTGCTGCCGGCGTGGAACGCCTACCACTTCTTCACCCTGTACGCGAACACCGCGCACGACGGCGGCGCCCGCCCCGAGGGGTACCGCGCGCAGGAGCGGCACACCGCCGAGGACCCCCTGGACCAGTACATCCTGGCCGCCACGGGCCGCATGCTGCGGGAGGTCAAGACCGGCCTGGACGCCTACGAGGTCTCGGACGCCACGGACGCGCTGCGCGGCTTCATGGACACCCTGACCAACTGGTACATCCGCCGGTCCCGTGAGCGGTTCTTCGACGAGGACACCGTCGCCTTCGACGTCCTCTACACCGTCCTGGAGGCCTTCACCCGGGCCGCCGCACCGCTGATGCCGCTGATCGCCGAGGAGATCTGGCGCGGCCTCACCGGCGGCCGCTCGGTCCACCTGACCGACTACCCGGACGCCGACCTGTTCCCCCACGGGCCCGAGGCGGACTCCCTCGTGGCCCGCATGGATGCCGTGCGCCGCATCAGCTCGGCCGGCTCGGCCCTGCGCAAGGGGGCCGGGCGCCGGGTGCGCCTGCCACTGCCCCGCCTGTCCGTCGTCGTCCCGGACGCGGCGGGCCTCGAGGGCACCTACGCCCGCATCGTGGCGGACGAGCTGAACCTCAAGGACGTCGAGCTCACCGAGCTCTCGGAGGAGGCGATCGCCCGCTACGGCATCGGCACGGAGCTGAAGCTGAACTTCCGCGAGCTCGGCAAGGCGTTCGGCAGGCAGGTGCCGCTCGTGAAGCAGGCGGTCGACGCCGGCGCGTACGAGGAGACGGCCGAGGGCCTGGCGGTCACGCTCGCCGACGGCGAGACCGTGACCCTGGCCCCCGCGCTCTACGAGCTGCGCACCGTCTCCACCGGTGCCCCCGAGGGGACCGCGGTGGGCGTGCTGCCCGGCACCGCCGGCTTCCTCGTGCTGGACACCGAGGTCTCCGCGGAGCTGGCCGCCGAGGGCACCGCCCGGGACGTGGTCCGCGCCGTCCAGGCGGCCCGCAAGGACGCCGGCCTGGACGTCTCCGACCGCGTGCGCACGCGGATCGAAGGCCCCACCGCCGTCGTGGCGGCGCTCGAGGCCCACCGCGGTCTCGTCGCGGAGGAGACCCTCACGGTGGACCTGGAGCTCGTGGACTCCGGCGCGGCCGACCCGCGCAAGGACCCGGCCGACGACGCCATGAAGACCGTGGCCGTCTCCGTCGCGAAGGCAGACGCGTGATGCGCGGGGACGTCCCGGGCACGGTCGAGGAGGTCTACCGGGACCTGCTCGCCCGCGCCCCGGAGAACAAGATGCAGCCGCGGCTCGAGCCGATGCGGCGCGTGCTCGCGCTGCTCGGCGACCCGCAGCACGCGGCCCCGGTGATCCACCTGACCGGCACCAACGGCAAGACGTCCACGGCGCGGATGGTCGAGGCCGTCCTGCGCGCCTACGGGCTGCGCACCGGGCGCTACACCTCGCCGCATCTGCAGCGTGTCACGGAGCGGATCAGCATCGACGGCGCCCCGGTGGCCGACGAGACCTTCGTGCGCGTGTGGGGGGAGATCCTCCCGATCGTGCAGACCGTGGACGCGGAGCTCGAGGCCGCGGGCGAGGTCCCGCTGACGTACTTCGAGGCGGTCACCACGCTGGGCTTCGCGGTGTTCGCGGACGAGCCCGTGGAGGTCGTCGTCCTCGAGGTGGGCCTCGGGGGCGTGACGGACGCGACCAACGTCGCGGACGCCGTCGTCTCCGTGGTCACCCCCATCTCCCTGGACCACACGGACCTGCTGGGGGAGACCGAGGCCGAGATCGCCGAGGAGAAGGCCGGCATCATCAAGCCCGGCGGCGCCCTCGTCTCCGCCGCCCAGGAGCGCGACGCCGCCCAGGTGCTGCTCGAGGCGGCGCAGGCGGCCGACGTGCCGTTCCGCTTCGAGGGCGTCGAGTTCGGCGTGCTCGAGCGCTCCCTGGCCGTGGGCGGCCAGCAGGTGTCCGTGCGTGGCCTCGCGGCCGAGTACCGGGACCTGTTCCTGCCGCTGCTCGGGGAGCACCAGGCGCAGAACCTCGCGGTGGCCGTGGTGGCCCTGGAGATGTTCCTGGGCGGCGGCGAGCGACCGCTGGACGAGGAGCTGCTGCGCGAGGGGCTGTCCCAGGTCACCTCGCCCGGCCGGCTCGAGGTGCTGCGCACCGCCCCCACGCTCATCGTGGACGCCGCCCACAACCCGGACGGCGTGCGGGCCACGGCCCGTGCGGTGCAGGAGGCGTTCGGCTTCACCCGCCTCTCGCTGGTCGTCGGGATCCTCCAGGAGAAGGACGCGCCGGGCATGCTCGCGGCGCTCTACCGGGCGTTCGGCGACGACGTGGAGGACCTCGCGGTGACGCAGTCCTCCTCGGCCCGCGCCATCCCGGCCGGGGAGCTGGCCCGCATGGCCGTCGACGCCGGCTGGCCCGAGGACGACGTGTACGCCACCGAGTCCGTGCCGGACGCCCTCGAGTGGGCGGTCGGCCGCGCGGAGGCCCTCGAGACGAGCGCGGACGAACTGGCCTCCGGCACCGGCGGCGGTGTGCTCGTGCTCGGCTCGATCACCCTGGCCGCCGAGGTCCGCACCCTCGTGGGCGAGCCCCGCCATGCCGGCCCCGTCACCGTGGCCGCCCGCGGCCTCGACCCCGCCGACCTGCTCGACGCCGTCGGGCTGGCGGACGCCGACGAGGACGACCTGGACCCGGAGATCCTCGAGCTGCTCGAGGACCGCGACGACGCCGGCGCCCGCCGCCGGACGGAGGAGGACCGATGAGCCCCGACCAGCCGGAGACCGGAGGCGCCCCGGAGCAGGGGCGCTTCGGCGACGAGTCCTGGCGCCCCGAGCGCGAGACGCGAGCCCAGCGGCAGTGGCGCCCCGGCACTCGTCGGCGCCGCCGCTCCGTGCGCGCCCTGTTCACCTCCACGATCCTCATGCTCGAGGCGGTGCTCATCTTCTTCCTCGGACTCATGCTGTTCGGCATGCACCGGGACGAGCCGGGCGCCTGGTGGTTCGTGGCGGGCTACTCCGCGCTGGCCGTCGTCGCGGTGCTGACCTGCGCCCTGGTGCGCAAGCCCGTCGGCATCGCGATCGGCTGGGCGATCCAGGCCGTCCTGCTGGCCTCCGGCTTCTGGGAGTACTCGATGTTCGTGGTGGGGGCCCTCTTCGCGCTGACGTGGGCGTACGCCGTGATCAAGGGCGGTGCCATGGACGTCGAGAACGCCCAGCGCGACCGCCTCGAGGCCGCCTGGGAGGCCGAGCACGGACGCTGAGTCCCGGGCCCCACTAGGGTGGAGCGGGAACCGGGCCGCGCTCGCGGCCGTCCGACGACGCTAGGAGCACACCCCATGACGCACCACACCGAAGAGACCCTCGTCCTCATCAAGCCGGACGGGGTGGCCCGCAACCTGGTCGGCGAGATCCTCGCGCGCATCGAGCGCAAGGGCTACGTGATCGCCGACCTGAAGATGCTCACGCCCACCCGCGCCATGTTGGAGCGCCACTACGAGGAGCACCAGGGCAAGCCGTTCTTCGAGCCGCTGGTGGCGTTCATGGCCTCCGGCCCCGTGGTGGCCGCGCGCGTCACGGGCGATTCGGTGATTGAGGGGTTCCGCTCGCTGGCCGGCAAGACCGACCCCACCGTGGCCGCCCCGGGCACCATCCGCGGCGACCTGGGCCGGGACTGGGGCGAGGCCGTCCAGAAGAACCTCGTCCACGGTTCGGACTCGACCCTTTCGGCCGAGCGCGAGCTCGCGATCTGGTTCGGCTGAGCCCGTTCCGGGCCCGCACGACGGCGGCCGGTCACCCTGGTGGGGTGACCGGCCGCCGTCGTCGTGTCCGGTGGGGGAGCTTAGGCTCAGTCGATCCCGACGACCCCGAGGCCCAGTTCCAGCAGGATCGAGGCGAACACCAGGACGTAGAGGAGCACGATCACGGGCCAGGCCAGCTCCCGGGCGAGGCGGACGAGACCGGCCGGGGCCGGCAGCGTGCCGGTCTGCAGGTTCCGGGACGTCACAAGCACGAGCTGGGCGATGACCATGGCCCACACGATCATGCAGTAGAGGCAGAGCGTGCCGATGCTGTAGACGGCCGAGTACCAGAGCCACACGCAGAACGCGAAGCCCGCCAGGATCCCCGCGTTCATCAGCAGCCAGTACCAGCGGGCGAAGCGGGCGCCGGCGAGCAGGGACATCCCCACGGTGATGAGCACGGAGAACGCGACCACGCCGATGTACGTGTTCGGGAAGCCGAAGGTGTGGGCCTGCCACGACTGCATCACCTGGCCGCAGGACACCCACGGGTTGAGGTCGCAGGACGTGCGGTGCGTCGGGTCCGCGGTGAGGAGGGCGCGCTCGACGATGATGATGATGGTGGCCGTCAGCGCCACGAGCGAGGTGATCAGGAGCAGCGCCGCCGTGCCCGCGGGCCGGGCGTACCAGGTGAGCCGGGCCTCCTCGGCGGGGATGTCGTCGGCGGGGGAGAGGCGGATGTCGTCCGTCAGCGGGGTCGCAGGCATGGACACGATTCTAGGCGCGTGCCCGGGGCGGATGTGAGAGAATCGGCCCTGGCCGTCCCGTGGCCACACCGCGGGGCAGCCCGCTGCGCGCCCGACGTCGGGCCGCCGCCGAGGCGCCCCCGCGTCGAGCATCGTGCGGGAGGTGGACGCCGGGCTTCGCCCGTGCGCGTCCGTGCGCCGGCCGGCGGACGGCACGTGACGCCCAGGCCCCGATCTCGAGGGCGCAGCGGTTCCGCGCCGGGCCCTGACGGTCGACGCGGTCCACCCGATGACTTCTCGGAGTCCGCCTCCCGGCGCACCCGTGGCGCACGGCGCCCGGGGCAACGCGGCCGGCGGCGGACGCGGACACGCCGGGCGGCGGCGAGTGTGGCGTCGTCGGTCGGCGGGAGGTGCTGCCATGGCGGCCAACAACGAGGACACGACCCGCGCAGACGAACGCGTGGAAGAGACGGCCGAGCAGGCCGTGACGCAGACCGCGGCGGACACCGCCGACGGGGCGGAGCCGGAGCGGACCGCCGCGTCCGACGACGCCGCGGACCCGGCCGAGGAGCCGAGCGCGCCGACGCTGCAGGTCGACCCGACCGACCCGTTCGCCGTGCCGGCGAACCTGATCGAGGTCCTGCGCACCGAGACCACGTCCCGGCAGCGCTCCGAGGACGAGGACGCCGGAGAGTCCGAGGACCGGGCCGAGGGCGCCGTGGTCTCCCGGCGGCGCCGCCGACGCCGCCGCGGTGAGGTGGACATGGAGCTCGACGGCGGCGAGGCCGGCGATCCCGAGCACACCGTCACCCGCGTGCGCGCGCCGCGCCAGGCCGTCGGCACCGCCTCGGACACCGTCCAGAGCGTCAAGGGATCCACCCGGCTCGAGGCGAAGCGCCAGCGCCGCCGCGACTCCCGCTCGGGCGGGCGTCGCCGCACCGTGATCACCGAGGCCGAGTTCCTGGCCCGCCGCGAGGCCGTGGACCGCAAGATGCTGGTGCGCCAGCGCGACCAGCGCATCCAGATCGCCGTGCTCGAGGACGGCGTGCTGGCCGAGCACTTCGTCTCGCACACCACGCAGGACTCGATGATCGGCAACGTGTACCTGGGCAAGGTCCAGAACGTGCTGCCGTCCATGGAGGCCGCGTTCGTGGACATCGGCCGCGGACGCAACGCCGTGCTCTACGCGGGCGAGGTCAACTGGGACGCCGCCCAGCTGGACGGCAAGCCGAGGAAGATCGAGAACGCGCTCAAGTCCGGCGACACCGTGCTCGTCCAGGTCACCAAGGACCCGGTGGGCCACAAGGGCGCCCGTCTGACCAGCCAGGTCTCCCTGCCCGGCCGCTACCTCGTGTACGTGCCGGGAGGCTCGATGACCGGCATCTCCCGCAAGCTGCCGGACGTGGAGCGCTCGCGTCTGAAGAAGATCCTCAAGGACCACCTGCCGCAGGACGCCGGCGTGATCGTGCGCACCGCGGCCGAGGGCACCTCCGAGCAGGAGCTGCAGAACGACATCAACCGTCTGCGCGCCCAGTGGGAGGGCATCCAGGAGAAGGCGTCCGGCACCAAGGTGCTCGCCCCCGAGCTGCTCTACGCCGAGCCGGACCTGACCATCAAGACGGTCCGCGACGTCTTCAACGAGGACTTCTCCGCCATGCTCGTGCAGGGCGAGGCCACGTGGGACAACATCGAGGCCTACGTGACCTACGTGGCCCCGCACCTGCTGGGCCGTCTGCACCACTGGGTGCCGGAGGACCACGACGGCGAGGACCTGTACGCCACCCACCGCGTGGACGAGCAGCTCCACAAGGCGCTCGAGCGCAAGGTGTACCTGCCCTCCGGCGGCTCGCTCGTGATCGACCGCACCGAGGCCATGACCGTGGTGGACGTGAACACCGGCAAGTTCACGGGCTCCGGCGGCAACCTCGAGGAGACCGTCACCAAGAACAACCTCGAGGCCGCCGAGGAGATCGTCCGGCAGCTGCGCCTGCGGGACATCGGCGGCATCATCGTCATCGACTTCATCGACATGGTGCTCGAGGCCAACCGCGACCTCGTGCTGCGCCGTCTCGTGGAGTGCCTGGGCCGGGACCGCACGAAGCACCAGGTCGCCGAGGTGACCTCGCTCGGCCTGGTCCAGATGACGCGCAAGCGCATGGGCACCGGGCTCGTGGAGGTGTTCTCGGAGACCTGCGAGCACTGCGCCGGCCGCGGCATCCTCATCCAGGACACGCCGGTCGAGCGGGGCCGCTCCGGCGGTGAGCAGCGCGGCGAGGCGGAGGGCCGCCGTCGTCGCCGGCGTCGGGGCGACGGCGAGGGCGAGCACGCCCACGCCGCCGCGGCCACGACGACGGGCGCCGAGCACGCCGACTCGGAGGACGAGCGGCAGCGCCGTGAGCGGGCCGAGGCCGCCCGGGTCGCCCTGCACTCGATCGCGAAGGCCTCCGGCAAGGTGGCCGAGGACGAGGCCCCCGCCCAGGAGTCCGCCCCCGCCGAGCAGGCGGCGGACGCCGCCGAGGACTCCGCGGCCGAGGCCGTCGAGGCCGCGTCGGCCGGGCCCGCGGAGGCCGGGCAGCCGGCCGGGACGGACGAGGAGGAGACGCCGCGTCGCCGGCGTCGTCGGGGCCGCCGCCGCGGCCGGGGCCGCACCGAGGAGTCGGCGGACACCGGCGCCGAGGACGCGGGCTCCGAGGATGCCGCGCGGTCGCACGACGATGGGCTCGCCGAGTCCGCCGGTCAGCCCCGTCAGACCGAGGAGGAGGCCGCCTCCGAGGCCCCTGGGGCCCCTGAGCACCAGGATCCGGTCGTGCAGGCCGAGGAGGCCGTGGCCGCCGTCGCGGAGCCGGAGGCCGATGCCGAGGCCGAGCCCACGGAGGATGCGGCCGAGCAGGGCGACCGCCCGCGCCGGTCCCGGCGTCGCCGGGGTGGCCGTGGCCGGTCCCGGCGGGACGGCGAGGCGGCCTCGACCGAGACCGACGCCGAGGACCAGGGCGCGGAGCGCGCCACGCCGTCGCGACACGACGCCGCGGACGCCGAGTCCTCGGCGGCCGCGCCCGCGGAGGACGCATCGGAGCCCGTGCCCGCCAAGGATGCCCCGGTGCCCGTGCCCGCCGAGGATGCCCCGGTGCCCGTGCCCGCCGAGGATGCCCCGGCGCCCCGGCGCCGCCGGTCCCGCCGGGCCTCGAGCGACGGCGTCGTCCGTCCGGCCGCCGGTGCGGACGCGTCCGCCGAGCGGACGGCCGACCGCACGGACGCGGCTCCGGTGGAGGCCACCGAGCCCTCGCCCGAGGAGTCCACGGACGCCACCGAGGTCCACGAGCAGCCCGCCGCCCCGGCCGCCGTCGAGGAGGCCGTGATGGTGGAGCCTGCGGCGACCGAGCCGACGGCGGCGCCCGCGGCGGACGCGGAGCAGGCGCCCGCCGCGGACGCCCCGGCCGAGACCCAGGCGGCCCCGACCGCCCCGGCGCCCGGATCGCCGCGCCGGCGCTCGCGTCGCGCCGTGTCGTCCGACGGCGTCCACGTCCAGGTCCAGGCCGCGCCCGGCGGCGCCCAGGGCGGCCGCTTCACCGCGGCCGTGGCCGAAGCGTCCACCCCCGCCGAGCCGCAGGGTGCCGCCCCGGTGATGCTCGGCGTCGGCGTGAAGGCCGCCGACCTGGCCCGGCGCGGCCGCTGACCGTCGTCGGTGCCGCCGCCCCGGGCCTGCCCCGGGCGGCGGCGACGCGCCGACACGCCTCTGTTTGGTCCGGATGCCCGGCAGCGAGTATGCTGGACCATCGGTGTTCACCGCCCGCACGCCCCCGCATGTCCCGGTGAGGGACCGCCGGACCCGGACGCAGCCGCGGTCGAGGTGCGGGCGAGCAGAACCCGATCTGATCCATTGAAACGTCGAGAGAAGTGAGTCCCAAGTGGTGTACGCGATTGTCCGCGCTGGCGGCCGCCAGGAGAAGGTTTCCGTCGGAGACCTCGTTACCCTTGACCGCGTTCCCGCTGAGACCGGTGGCTCCGTCGAGCTGCCCGCTCTGATGCTGGTGGACGGGGACGAGGTCAAGGCTGGCGCCGATGCCGCCGGTGTGAAGGTGACCGCCGAGGTCGTCTCCCACTCCCGTGGCAAGAAGGTCGTCATCATGAAGTACAAGAACAAGACCGGCTACAAGAAGCGCCAGGGCCACCGCTCTGAGCTGTCCACGGTCAAGATCACCGGGATCGCCTGAGCCGTCACCGGCACCGGCGAAACCGAGCATCCGAGAGGTTAGGCAACAGCAATGGCACATAAGAAGGCCGGCAGTTCCTCGAAGAACGGCCGCGATTCGAACCCGCAGTACCTCGGCGTCAAGCGCTACGGCGGCGAGGACGTCAACGCCGGCGAGATCATCGTCCGCCAGCGTGGCACCAAGTTCCACCCGGGCCGCAACGTCGGCCGCGGCAAGGACGACACCCTCTTCGCGCTGTCCGCGGGCTCCGTGGCCTTCGGCCAGCGCCGCGGCCGCAAGGTCGTGGACATCGTCCCCGCCGCGGAGTGATCTGACACTCGTGCGGTCTGCGTGCGGACCCTCGCCCGGCGAGGACACCCGCACCCCCTGACGCCCCGGCGGGGGCGGGCCCGGCATCCACCGGACCCGCCCCCGCCGTCGGCGTCTCCGGCCCCTGGGCCGTCTGAGTCCGATCCCTCCAGCCCCTAGGAGCACTCCCATGGCAGCCTTCGTGGACCGCGTGGTCCTCCACCTCACCGCCGGCAACGGCGGGCACGGGTGCGTCTCCGTGCATCGCGAGAAGTTCAAGCCCCTGGGTGGCCCCGACGGCGGCGACGGGGGCGACGGCGGCGACATCACCCTCGTGGTGGACTCGCAGACCACCACGCTGCTGGACTACCACCACGCCCCGCACCGGTCCGCTGAGAACGGCCAGCCGGGCATGGGCGACCACCGCGAGGGCAAGAACGGCCAGTCGCTCGTGCTGCCCGTGCCGGACGGCACGGTGGTCAAGGATGAGCAGGGCAACATCGTGGCCGATCTCGTGGGGGAGGGCGCGACCTACGTCGCCGCCGCCGGCGGTCAGGGCGGCCTCGGCAACGCGGCTCTGGCCTCCGTGAAGCGCAAGGCGCCCGGCTTCGCGCTGCTCGGCCTGCCGGGGGAGAGCCGGGACCTGACGCTCGAGATCAAGACCGTGGCGGACGTCGCGCTCGTGGGCTTCCCCTCGGCCGGCAAGTCCTCCCTCATCGCTGCCCTGTCTGCGGCCCGTCCCAAGATCGCGGACTACCCGTTCACCACGCTCGTGCCCAACCTCGGGGTCGTGCAGGCCGGCGACGTGCGCTTCACGGTGGCCGACGTCCCGGGCCTGATCCCCGGTGCCTCGGAGAGCCGCGGCCTCGGCCTGGAGTTCCTGCGCCACGTCGAGCGCTGCGCCGCGCTCGTGCACGTCCTCGACTGCGGCAGCCTCGAGTCCGACCGCGACCCGATCGCCGACTTCGAGGCCATCGAGGCCGAGCTCGAGGCCTACGCGGTGGAGCCCGTCTTCTCCCAGGGCGGGGAGGGCGTCGTACCGCTGAACGAGCGGCCCCGCCTCATCGCCCTGAACAAGACCGACCTGCCCGACGGCGCCGCGATGGCGGACATGGTCCGCGACGAGCTCGAGGGCCGTGGCCTGCGGGTCTTCGACATCTCCGCGCTGGCCCGCGAGGGCCTGGACGCCCTCAAGTACGCCATGGCCGAGCTCGTGGCGGAGGCCCGTTCCCGGGTGGTCGAGCCCGCGCCGGCCGCGCCCGTCGAGGTGCCGCGCCGGCATCGCCGCCGCGGCGAGCGGGCCGAATTCACGATCCGCCGCGAGGAACGCAACCTCGAGCCGCTGTTCCGCGTGCGCGGCGAGAAGCCCGAGCGGTGGGTGGCCCAGACGGACTTCCAGAACGACGAGGCGATCGGCTACCTGGCGGACCGGCTCCAGCGGGCCGGCGTCGAGGACGGCCTGTTCAAGGCCGGCGCGAGGCCGGGCGACGCCGTGGTGATCGGCGACGACGTCACGGGCGTGGTCTTCGACTGGGAGCCCACGCTGTCCGCGGGAGCCGAGCTGCTCGCCGGGCCCCGTGGCACCGACCTGCGGCTCGACGAGCGCACCCGCGCGACCCGCGCGGAGAAGCGCGCCGAGCAGGATGCCCGCCGGGCCGCCCGTGCGGCGACCCGGGCCGAGATGGAGGCCGAGCGACGCTCCGGCCTGTGGACCGACACCGACGATCGAGAGGGATGATCCATGTCCGTGCGGCGCACCGTCGTCACCCGCTATCCGACCCCCGCCACGCGCGGCTCTGAGGACCCGCAGGCCAACCCCGTGACCTCGCGGGAGACGATGCAGGCCGCACGCCGAGTGGTCGTGAAGATCGGCTCGTCCTCGTTGACCACCCCGGACGGCCTGGACGTGGCGGCCATCGACCGGCTCGTGGACGTCCTCGCCGCCGAGCGGCAGAAGGGCACCCAGGTGGTGCTCGTGTCCTCCGGCGCCATCGCGGCCGGCTTCCCCCACCTCGGGCTGGGCCGACGCCCCAAGGACACCGCCACCCAGCAGGCCTCGGCGGCGGTCGGCCAGAGCAAGCTCATGGCGCACTACACCACGAGCTTCGGCCGGCACGACACCGAGGTGGCCCAGGTGCTCCTGACCGCCGAGGAGCTCATGCGGCGCACCCAGTACACGAACGCGCACCGCGCCCTGTCGCGGCTGCTCACGCTCGACGTGATGCCGATCGTGAATGAGAACGACGCCGTGGCCACGCGCGAGATCCGCTTCGGCGACAACGACCGCCTCGCGGCCCTCACCGCCAACCTCTGCAAGGCGGACCTGCTGGTCCTGCTCTCGGACGTGGACGCCCTCTACACGGGCCACCCCTCCCACCCGGACGCGCGGCGCATCCCGGAGGTCACCTCGGACGACGATCTGGCCGGCGTCGACGTGCGTGTGCCCGGTTCCGCGGGTGTGGGCACGGGTGGCATGGTGACCAAGGTGGACGCGGCCGGCATCGCGGCCACCACCGGCATCCCGACCCTGCTGACCTCGGCCGCCAATGCGGGCGCCGCCTTCGCGGGGGAGGACGTGGGCACGTGGTTCTCCGCCACCGGCCGCCGCCGGTCCGCCCGCGCGGCGTGGCTCGGCCTCACGGCGGAGGTCCGGGGTCGGCTCATCATCGACGACGGCGCGGTGGCCGGGGCGATCGACCGCGGCCGCTCCCTGCTGGCCGCGGGCATCACCGGCTGCACGGGCGCCTTCACGCCGGGCGACGTCGTCGAGATCGTGGATGCGCATGGCCGGGTGCGGGCGCGCGGCCTCGTGCAGTACTCCTCGTCGCAGCTGCCCGCCATGCTCGGGCGGACGACCGCCGACCTCCGCGAGGACCTCGGCGCGGGCTACGACGGCGTCGTCGTGCACGCCGACGACTGGGTGCGCCTGGCTCCGCCGCAGCGCTGACCGGCACGGGCTCCGGCCGAGTCGACGGACCGGGCCTCGTGCCTCGTCCGGGGCGCTCGATAGGCTGGCGGCATGCAGACCACCGAGAGCACCGCACCCCAGGATCAGTCCGGCCGCCAGGACGCCGAGGCGCCGACGCCCGAGGTCGAGGAGGCCGTCCGCCAGCGGGCCGAGTGGGCGCGTCAGGCCGTGCCCGAGCTGGCCGTCGCCGGCCGCGCCCGCAAGGACGCCGTCCTGCGCCACATGGCCGAGGCGCTGCGCGCCAACACGGCCGCGATCATCACGGCCAACCGCGAGGACCGCAGCCGCGGCCGCGAGACCGGCACCTCGGCGGCCCTGCTGGACCGCCTCAAGCTGGACGAGGCGCGCGTCGAGGCGCTGGCCCTCGCCCTGGAGACCCTGGCCGGCCTGCCGGACCCCGTGGGCACCGTGGTCCGCGGCGGCCCGCTGCCCAACGGCGTGCGGATGAGCCAGGTGCGGGTGCCCCTGGGCGTCGTGGGCGCCGTGTACGAGGCCCGTCCGAACGTCACGGTGGACATCGCCGGCATCGCCCTGAAGTCGGGCAACGGCGTGATCCTGCGCGGCGGCTCGGCCGCGGAGTCCACCAACGCGGTCCTGATCCAGGTGCTGCGCGAGGCGCTCGTGGACCAGGGCTTCGACGCCAACATCATCCAGGGCATCGACGATCTCGGACGTCCCGGCGTCGCCGCCCTGATGGCCGCCCGTGGCGCGGTGGACGTCCTCGTCCCGCGCGGCGGCCGTGAGCTGATCCAGCGCGTGGTCCGCGAGGCCCGGGTGCCCGTGATCGAGACGGGTGAGGGCAACGTGCATCTGTACGTGGACGCCTCCGCACCCAAGCAGATGGCGGTGGACATCGTGCTCAACTCGAAGACCCACCGCACCTCCGTGTGCAATGCGGCCGAGACCCTGCTGCTCCACCGGGACGCGGAGGAGGTGGGCCGAGAAGTGCTGCGCGCCCTCACCCGTGCCGGCGTGCTGCTGCACGTGGACGAGGCCGCGCGGGCCTGGCTGCCCACGCTCGCCGACCGCGGCGACCACGCCCGGGACGCCGTGGACGCCACCGAGGAGGACTGGGGCACCGAGTACCTGGACATGGAGATGGCCGTGCGCGTCGTGGACTCCCTCGACCAGGCGATCGAGCACATCGGCCGGTGGTCCACGGGCCACACCGAGGCCATCGTCACGAACGACCTGGCCGCGGCCGAGCGGTTCATCACCGAGGTGGACGCCGCGGCCGTCATCGTGAACGCGTCCACGCGCTTCACCGACGGCGGCGAGCTCGGCCTCGGCGCCGAAGTGGGCATCTCCACCCAGAAGATGCACGCCCGCGGGCCCATGGGCCTGGAGGAGCTCACGACCACCAAGTGGATCCTGCGCGGCGACGGGCAGATCCGCCGCTGAGCCGGGCTACGATGGACACCAGGACCCCTTCGGCCCGGCCCCGGCCCGGCCGTCTGACCCGCTGCACCGAGGAGCATCCATGCTGAACACCTCCCTGATCCTGGCCGCCGCCGAGGAGGGCCACCACGTCGTCAACGAGCTGCCGATGGACCCCATCTGGTACGGCCTGCTCGTCTTCGCGCTGCTGATGGCCGCCCTGGCCGCCACCATGTCCATGCGCTCCCGCGCGCTGCGCCTGCCCGAGCCCACCACCGCGGTCCAGCACCACGGCACCGGCCGCGGCTCGCACACCTCCGGTCACTGACGTCTCACCGGCCCGTCGCGTCGCCGCCTCCGCCGGGGGCGACGCGGCGGGCCGTCCGTTCGTCTCCTGAGCGCATGACCGTCGCCTCCCGCACCCCCGTCCCCGCGCCCACCGCCGGGGGCGCGCACCGTCGTCGCCTCGGCATCATGGGCGGCACCTTCGACCCGATCCACCACGGGCACCTCGTGGCCGCCTCCGAGGTGGCCGCCGAGTTCGAGCTGGACGAGGTCGTCTTCGTCCCCACGGGCCAGCCGTGGCAGAAGTCGGACCGGCAGGTCTCCCCGGCCGAGGACCGCTACCTCATGACCGTGGTGGCCACCGCCTCCAACCCCCGGTTCACCGTCTCCCGCGTGGACATCGACCGCCCCGGCGTGACCTACACCGTGGACACGCTGCGGGACTTGCGCCGCCTGCACCCGGACGCCGAGCTGTTCTTCATCACCGGCGCGGACGCCATGGGCCAGATCCTCACGTGGAAGGACGTGGACGAACTCTGGGACCTGGCGCACTTCGTCGGTGTCACCCGTCCCGGCCACGACCTCTCGGACATGGGCCTGGGCGCCGACGTCTCCCTGATGGAGATCCCCGCCATGGCGATCTCCTCCACGGACTGCCGGGAGCGCGTCCGCCGGGGCCGGCCCGTCTGGTATCTCGTCCCGGACGGCGTCGTCCAATACATCGCCAAGCACCACCTCTACGTCTCGGAAGAGGAGACCTCGTGACCGTTCCCCAGACCACCCTGGACGCCCTCACCACCGCCGCGGCCGCCGCCGCGGACAAGCTCGGCACGCACATCGTCGCGTTCGACGTCGCCGAGCGGCTCGGCCTGACCGACGCCTTCCTGATCGCCTCCGGCGCCTCGGAGCGTCAGGTCAACGCGATCGTCGACGGCGTCGAGGAGGCGCTGTTGAAGGACGAGCAGCTCAAGCCGTTGCGTCGCGAGGGCCGGTCCGACGGCCACTGGGTGCTGCTCGACTACGGACACTTCGTGGTGCACGTCCAGCATCGCGAGGACCGCGAGTTCTACGCGCTGGACCGCCTGTGGAAGGACACCCCGGCGATCGACCTCGGCCTGCCGGAGGAGAGCACCCGACCGGACGCGGCCACCCAGGACGACGGCGCCTCCGCCTCGCACGCCTCCTGAGCGGGCCGGGAGATGCGCCTGATCCTGCTGCGTCACGGCGAGACCGACTGGAACGTCCTGGACCGCTACCAGGGGCACACGGACATCGAGCTGAACGCCGAGGGGGAGCGCCAGGCCCGCCGCGCCGCCGGCGGGCCCGTGGGTGACCTGGTCGAGGACGCGGAGGAGCTCGTGGCCGTGTGCTCCCCGCTGGCCCGGGCGCGCCGCACGGCCGAGATCGTCCTCGAGGCCCGGGTGGGCGCGGCGTCCGTGGCCGTCGACCCGGAGCTGATGGAGCTGGCCGGGGGAGAGTGGGAGGGCCTGGAGCTCAGTGCCATCGCGGAACGCTGGCCGGACGAGCACCGCCTTTGGCGGGCCGAGCCGGCGCTCGACGCCGGTCCCGTCGGCGGGGAGACCCTGCGCGGGGGCGGCGAGCGGGCCCTGCGTGCGCTGCGCGGACACGTGCCCCCGCACTGGGCGGACACCCCCCGCGACGGTGGCGCCCACACCCTGCTCGCCGTGGCCCACGGTGCGCTGATCCGCGCGGCCACGGGGTTGCTCCTGCGTCACGAGGGCGAGGCCTTCGCGGCGATGGCGCGGATCGGCAACGCCCGCGCCGCCGTGTTGCAGGGCGCGTTCACTGCCGACACCGGGGCCGAGGGCTGGGGCGACTGGACCCTCGAGGGCTACGGCATCTGAGCGCGCCTCGGCCCGGACGCCGATTTGGCGCCCGCGCGGGGACCGTGTACGCTGGTCGAGTTGCCAGCGAGGCGAACGGCCCGGAAACGGAGCGTGAACATCGCGGGTGACGCACACATCTGGGGGTATGGCGCAGTTGGTAGCGCGTCTGCATGGCATGCAGAAGGTCAGGGGTTCGAATCCCCTTACCTCCACCAGTCAGGAGGCCCGGTCCGTACGGACCGGGCCTTCGTCGTCGTCGGGCTCCCGTGCGGGCCCGGGCGGCGACCGCCGCCCTGCGACATCACCGCGCTGCGGCACTGCGGTGATGTCGCTCCGCCGCGGTCGGTGCGGGGGACACGCCGGGGTACGCTGCGCGCTCCGCCGCCGTGAGTGCGGGTTCCACCGCACGGCCCTCCCGCGCCGAGGCGACGGCGGCCTCGAGCACCGCCATCACGGCGACGGCCTGGTCGGGGGTGGCGGCGTCGCTGCTCGCGCGGCCCAGGATCGCGTCGCGCACGCCCGCGTAGGACCGCTGCTGGGCTCCGATCGGCGCGGGGACGCGCTCGGTGTTCCCCTCCCCGTCGTGCAGGAGGATCGGGTCCGGATCGACGCCCCAGCCCTCGGCGCCGGGGAGCAGACCAGCGCGCAGCTGAACCTCCTGCCGATCCGGCAGTTCCTTCACCGCGGAGCCACGCGTGCCGTGGACCGCGAAGCGCGGGCTGCCGCCGGCCACGAGCATCGACGCCTGCAGGACCACGCGCCGGCCCGGGTACTGCAGCACGCAGTGCGCCCAGTCCTCGACCGGGGCGCCCGGACGCAGGGCCGCGAGGTCGGCGTCTACGCGTTCGGGGACACCGAAGAGCAGGAGCGCCTGGTCGACCAGGTGCGGTCCGAGGTCGAACCAGATGCCGCCCCCGGGCACCGCGGCTTCCCGCCAGCGGTCCCGGACGGTCGGGCGGAAGCGGTCGATCCGGGACTCGAGGTGGACGACGTCCCCGAGCCGGCCGGAGCGGACCAGCTCGGCGATGCCCAGGAAGTCGCTGTCGAAGCGGCGGTTCTGGAACACCCGCAGCACCCGCCCGGTCTCGACCGCGAGGTCGCGAAGCTCCCGCGCCTCGGCGAGACTCAGCGTGAAGGGCTTGTCTACCACCACGTGCCTACCCGCCCTCAGGGCCGTGCGCGCGAGCGGCGCGTGTTGGTCGTTCGGGGCGGCGATCACCACGAGGTCCACGTCGTGGCGAGCCAGGAGCTTGTCCACGTCAGGCACCACGACGACGTCCGGCAGGTCCGCGTGCACCGCGTCCGGGCGGCTCGAGACGACATGGGTGAGAGCGAGTCCCTCCGTGGCGTGGAGCAGGGGGACGTGGAACGTCTTCCCGGCGAACCCGTAGCCGATCAGGGCGGTGCGGATCGGTGCGTCAGTGCGGGACATGCAGGACCTCCTGGGCTGGCGGGGGGGCATGGGGGCGTCTCCTGCACGCTAGGCCGTGGCGTCGCGGCGGTCCATCGACGCCGCCCGGCCGGTTTGCGCGGTTGCCGCAGGCCGGGTATTCTGTTCAGGTGCTCCGGCCGGTCCGCCGGAAACGGAGTCACCACCCACCTGGGGGTATGGCGCAGTTGGTAGCGCGTCTGCATGGCATGCAGAAGGTCAGGGGTTCGAATCCCCTTACCTCCACCCGTCAGAAGGCCCGGTCCGTGCGGACCGGGCCTTCGTCGTCGTGACGGCCAGCTCGCCGTCGAGAACCACCGGTCACGACCGGGTTGCGGTCCAGCGTCGATCACGCATCGACGTCGCACAGCCCTTTCACGGCAGGCTCTCGGCGGACAGACTCGAGGCGTCTCCACCCGTGGAGCCCGGACCACCGGTGCTGCAGAGGCGGGGACCGCCACCCCTGTCCGGCCGACTCAGTGAGGATCTGCCATGTCCGTCATCCGTACCCGTCGTCCCTCCCTCCGTCACCTGCCCGCCGCCGTCGCCGCCGCCGGCCTCATCACCACCGTCGCCCTCGCCGGCCCCGCCGCGGCCTGGGACGACGCCCATGGCCCCCAGGCCGGCTACTTCCAGGCCGTCGACCACGAGAACGTCACCGCCGCCTTCTTCCAGACCTACGACGGCTACGACCCGGAGGACCTCACGCTCACGCTCACCCCGGTGGCCGAGGACGGCACCCGCCTGGAGGGCGGCCAGGAGGTGGAGTTCACCGCCCTGGACGTCATCGACGGCGGCGCGGTGGACGTCCTGGAGACCCGCCGCGCGCTCGGCGCGGCCGGTGAAGGCCTCGTGCGGTACGACGTGGAGGTGGACGGGCAGATGCTGAACATGGGCATCACGCTCCAGGCGGACGCCGACCTCGCCGACGATCAGGGGGCGGCCGTGCACGCCGTCGACGGCCCGCAGACGGCCGACCTCGGGGACCGGCCCCTGGTCTGGGACTCGGCCATGCAGTTGGCTCCCGGGGTGGCGGGCGCTGAGATCGTCCACCTGGTCGCCGCGCCGACGATGGAGGACGCCTACGCGGCGGTCGTGGCCGAGCCGGCCCACGGTGAGGTCTTCGCGTTCCGTGACTCGGAGCACTCCGAGCTCCGTGCCTGGTACATCCCCGACGAGGGCTTCGTCGGTACGGACACCTTCACCGTCGACTTCCACAGCGACCACGTCGCCCACGTCCAGACCGTCACCGTGCATGTCGGCGAGGAGATCTCCGCCGCGTACGACGGCTTCCTCGATGCCGAGGACGGCGTCCTCAACGGGAAGCCGCTCGACCTGACCGACCCGGACACCGCCGCGGCGCTCGCCGCGTTCCGGGCCGACGAGGCCGCCCCGGCTCCGGAGGACGAGGAGGAGCAGCCCGCTCCGGTCGAGGACGACGCCGACGAGCAGCACACGACCCCGGACACCGTCGAGACGGGGCAGTCCACCGGCTGGTGGCTGGCCGGCCTCGGCGCCGCCGCCGCGGGGGTGCTGGTCGCGGCCCGCCGTCGTCTGGGCCTGACCGACTGAAAATCCGCCGCGCACAGATCCGTCGACGCGCCGCCCCTCTCACACACAGGGGCGGCGCGTCCGTGCCGGCCTGACACGTGGCCGGCAGTCCGCGGGTCAGTCGCCGAGGCCCGCGAGCAGCAGGTCCAGTCCCTCCTCGAAAGGTGCGTCCGCATAGGGGTTCCGCGCCCCCGTCGCGCGCGTGCCCCCGCCCGCCCGGAAGGCCTCGGCGGCCGCGCCAAGCGCGGGCAGGCGCTCCTGCGCCCCCGCCACCTCGAAGATGTCGGCCGGAGCGTCGACGTCGTACGCAGACCCGTAGATGAACGACTCGAGCGCGATCACCCGGGCCAGCACCTGCTCCGGCGCCAGACCGGTCCGGGCCAGCACCGCGCACACCGTCTCGTAGACCCGCTGCGTCGACGGGGCTCCCTCGATCGGCAGGGTCGCGATGAGCGGGATCAGCGGCGGATGGGCCGCGAAGACGTCGCGGTAGGAGCGCGCCCACGCCCGCAGGGCGGCGACGACGGGCACCTCGCCCCGGATCGCGGCCTCCAGCTCGACGAGCGAGACCTCGCCCATCACGGCGTCCTGCAGCAGGACGAGCAGCTCATGCTTGCCGCTGATGTGGTTGTAGAGCGCGCTCGGCGCCACGCCCAGGCGACGGCCGACCGCCGCCATGGTGAGCCCTTCGTATCCCTCGGTGCGGGCGACCGCGAGCGCCGCGTCCGCGATCGCTTCGCGGCTCAGAGCGGGGGAGAGAGGTCGTCCGCGGCGGCGGCGCGCCCGGGGCGGTTCAGTGGTCTCGTCCATCCGGCCATTCTGACCCGTCGGACGGGCAGGAGGTGTCAGGCCGGCTACGGACCAGCCTTCCCTTCCCGGCGCGCGGCCCGTACAGTGAGCGCCGACACTCTAAATGAACGGCATTCACCCGGGCCCCGCCCGATGCCCCGTCCCCGCCAGAGGAGCACCCCATGACCACCGCCCCCGCCACCGCCGGCCGCGAGCGCCGGACGAGCGACGTCGTCGTGATCGGCGCCGGCCCGGCCGGCCTCATGGCCGCCCGCACCGCGAAGGCCCAGGGCCTGTCCGTCACCGTCCTGGAGGCTCGCCGGCGCGTCGGCGGCCGCACCTGGAACGGCCTGGTCGAGGGCGCCGACGGCAAGGACCACTTCATCGAGATCGGCGGCCAGTGGATCTCCCCGGACCAGACCCGCCTCATCTCCCTGGTGGAGGAGCTCGGCCTGCCGACGTTCTCCCGCTTCCGCGACGGTCGCAACGTCTACGTGGACCCGCGCGGAGAACGCCACGTCTACGACGGCCTCGACTTCCCGGTGGCCGAGAAGACGGACCGGGAGATGGATCGCCTGATCGCCAAGATCGACGAACTGACCGCCGAGATCGACGCCGCCGCCCCGTGGGAGCACCCGCGGGCCGCCGAGCTGGACAAGATCTCCTTCCGGCACTGGCTGGAGCAGCAGTCCGACGACCCGGAGGCCATCGACAACGTCTCCATCTACATCGCCTCCGGCATGCTGACCAAGCCCTCCCACACCTTCTCCCTGCTCCAGGCGCTGCTCATGTCCGCCTCGGCGGGGTCGTTCCGCAACCTGGTGGACGAGGACTTCATCCTGGACAAGCGCGTCGAGGGCGGCATGCAGTCCGTGTCCCTGGCCATGGCCGCCGAGCTGGGCGACGACGTCGTCCTCGGCCAGCCGGTGCGCACCCTGCGCTGGGCCGAGCCGGACCCGTCCACCGCGGACGAGAAGAACGGTGTGGCCGCAGACGTGCGCAACGGCGTGGCGCACGACGGCGCCGCCGGCGACGTCGTGGCGCTCACTGACGACTACGAGGTGCACGCCCGCTACGCGGTCCTGGCCGTCCCGCCGAACCTCTACAGCCGCATCTCCTTCGAGCCGCCGATGCCGCGCGAGCAGCAGATCGCGCACCAGCACATCTCCATGGGCCTGGTCATCAAGGTGCACGCCGTGTACGAGACCCCGTTCTGGCGCGAGGAGGGCCTGTCCGGCACGTGCTTCGGTGGGGGCCGTCTCGTCCAGGAGATCTATGACAACACCAACCGCGGCGAGAACCTGGCCGGTGGCGCCCCGGGCAAGGAGGACCCGCACGGCACCCTCGTCGGCTTCGTGTCCGACGTGTACGCGGAGCAGATGTGGGCCCTGCCGGAGGAGGAGCGCAAGGCCGCGATCCTCGGCGCCATGGCCGAGTACCTCGGCCCCCGGACCCTCGAGCCGATCGCGTTCTTCCTCTCGGACATGGCCGCCGAGGAGTGGACCCGAGGCGCCTACGCCACCAGCTACGACCTCGGCGGGCTCTCCCGCTGGGGCCACCTCCAGAACCGCCCGACCGGTCCCATCCACTACGCGTGCTCGGACATCGCAGCCGAGGGCTACCAGCACGTGGACGGCGCGATCCGCATGGGCGAGGCCGCCGCCCTGGCCATCGCCGAGCGGGAAGCCACTGACGCGGGGCAGCCCACCGGCTGACCGGCCCGACGGACAAGGACATCCTCATGAGCGCATCCACCCCACGACGCCGCGTCGTCGACAATGAGGGACACGAGCACGTGTACCCGACCACCTCCGCCATCGAGCAGGTCAACCTGCTCAACCCGGGCGGGGTGAGCAACAAGGGGCTCCAGGCCGGCAAGGTCGGCCTGCTCGGGGCGGTGGTGATCGGCGTCTCCGTCGTCGCCCCCGCCTACACGTTGACCTCGGGCCTCGGGCCGACCATCAGCACCGTCGGCACCCACGTGCCCGCGATCCTGCTGCTCGGCTTCATCCCGATGCTCCTGGTGGCCCTCGGCTACCGGGCGCTGAACACGCGGGTGCCGGACTCCGGCACGTCGTTCACCTGGGCCACGCACGCCTTCGGGCCGTATGTCGGGTGGATGGGCGGCTGGGGGCTCATCGCCGCCTCCGTGATCGTGCTGTCCAACCTGGCGGCCGTCGCCGTCGACTTCACGTTCCTGCTGCTCGCCCAGATCACCGGGAGCCAGGCCATCGCGGACCTGGCCGGCAACCTGTGGGTCAACATCCCCCTGACCCTGGTGTACCTGGCCCTGGCCGGATGGATCTCGCACCGCGGCATGGAGACCACCAAGCACCTGCAGTACATCCTGGTGGCCTTCCAGATCCTGGCCCTCGGTGCGTTCGCGGTCGCCGCCCTGACGCAGTCCTCCCGTGGCGCGGGCTTCGACCCCACCCCGGTGCAGCTGGACTGGTTCAACCCGTTCACCGCGGGCGACTTCAGTGTGGTCGCGGCCGGCGTCTCCCTGTCCATCTTCCTGTTCTGGGGCTGGGACGTGACCCTCACGATGAACGAGGAGACCAAGGACCCCGAGCGCACCCCCGGCCGGGCCGCCGCCGTCACCGTGTTCGTCATCATCGCCGTCTACATCCTGTCCGCCCTGGCCGTGATCTCCTGGGCGGGCATCGGCTCCGAGGGCCTGGGCGCGGGCAACCCGGACAACCAGGAGTCGATCTTCGCGGTCCTCGCCGGCCCGATCCTGGGCCCCTTTGCCGTGATCATGTCCAGCGCGATCCTCGTCAGCTCCCTGGCCTCCCTGCAGTCCACCATGGTCTCCCCGGCCCGCACCCTGCTGGCGATGGGCTTCTACCGGGCTGTGCCCGCGCGCTTCGCCGAGCTGAGCCCCCGGTTCAACAGCCCGGCCTTCGCGACCTGGGTGTGCGCGGGCTTCGCCGGCCTCTTCTACGTCGTCACGCGGCTGCTCTCCGAGAACGCCCTGTGGGACACCATCACCGCTCTGGGCCTGATGATCTGCTTCTACTACGGCATCACCGCCCTGGCCTGCGTCTGGTACTTCCGCCGCGAGTGGTTCACCTCGGTGGGCAACGCCCTCACCACCTTCCTGTTCCCGCTGATCGGCGGCCTCGTGCTGCTGGTGATGTTCTGCGTGACCGCGATGGACTCCACCGACCCCGACTACGGCTCCGGCTCCTCCGTGTTCGGTGTCGGCACCGTGTTCATCCTGGGCATGGGCGTGCTGGCCATCGGCGTGGTACTGATGATGTGGACGCGGCTGCGCCACCCGGCCTACTTCCGTGGCGAGACCCTGCCGCAGACGGACTCGACCCGACCCATCCCGATCATCCGTCCGGACGACGACGGCACTGCCGTGGTCCGGGACCCCAACGAGAGGACCCACTCATGAGCACCCCCACCGGCTATCGCGTGCAGGACCCCAGCACCGACCAGGTCGTGGAGACCTTCCCCGCCCTCGCCGACGGTGAGGTCGACCAGGTGCTGGCCGCCGCCGAGACCGCCCAGCGCGCATGGGCCGCCCGCCCCATCGAGGAACGCGCCACCATCGTGCAGAAGGTCGCGGACCTCTTCGAGGAGCGCAAAGACGAGCTCGCGCAGATCATCGCCACCGAGATGGGCAAGCGCGTGACCGAGGGCGTCGAGGAGGCGGAGTTCAGCTCGGCCATCTTCGGCTACTTCGCGGACAAGGGCCCCACCCTCGCCGCGGACCGCCCCATCGAGACCTACGGGGGCGGCCGCGCCATGATCCGCCACCTGCCCCTGGGCGTGCTGCTGGGGGTCATGCCCTGGAACTTCCCGTACTACCAGATCGCCCGTTTCGCCGCGCCGAACCTCATGCTCGGCAACGCGATCGTGCTCAAGCACGCCGAGATCTGCCCCCGCTCGGCCCTGGCCGTGCAGCAGATCATGGACGACGCCGGCGTGCCGGCCGGCGTGTACACCAACGTCTTCGCCACGCACGACCAGATCGCCGAGTTCATCGCCGACCCGCGCGTGGCCGGCGTGTCCCTGACCGGCTCCGAGCGGGCCGGCTCCGTGATCGGCGCGCTCGCGGGCCAGCACCTCAAGAAGGCCGTCCTCGAGCTCGGCGGGTCGGACCCGTACATCGTGCTCGACGCCGAGGACCCGGCCGAGGCCGCCCGCACCGCGTGGGCGACCCGCATGTACAACATGGGCCAGGCCTGCAACTCCAACAAGCGCATGATCGTCACGGCGGACATCCATGACGCCTTCGTGGCCGAGCTGGTGTCCCTGGCCGAGGCCATGAAGCCCGGGGAGGCCGCCGACGAGGACCCGACGGTGTTCACCCCGCTGTCCTCGCGCGGTGCCGCCGAGGGCCTGGCCGAGCAGGTGGAGCGGGCCCGTCAGCAGGGCGCGACCGTCCACGTCGGCGGGACCGTCACGGACGAGGCGGGCGCCCGCTTCGCCCCGGCCGTGATCACGGGCGTCACCTCCGAGATGGACGCCTACCGCGAGGAGCTCTTCGGCCCCGTCGCCGTCGTCTACAAGGTGGAGTCCGCGGACGAGGCGCTCGCTCTCGCCAACGACTCCCAGTACGGCCTGGGCGGCGCCGTGTTCTCCCAGGACGAGGCTCAGGCCGAGCGGATCGCCCGGCAGCTCGAGGTCGGCATGGCCAACGTCAACACGCCGGCGGGAGAAGGGGCGGAGATCCCGTTCGGCGGCATCAAGCGCTCCGGCTTCGGCCGCGAGCTCGGCCCGCTCGGCATGGACGAGTTCGTCAACAAGCAGATGTACTTCGTCCAGGACTGACACCCCACGACGACGACGGGCCCGCCTCCGGTGACCGGAGGCGGGCCCGTCCGCGTCCCGCCGGCGTGGCGGGAGCGATGGGTCAGCGACGCGCATGTCGCACAGCGGGTTCTAGGCTGGCGCGCCCTTGTCCCTTCAACCGGGGCGCGGCCATCATGGACCGGATCCCCGTCGAGAACTGCAGAATCGAGAATGTCTGATGTACCCCACCCCGATTACCTTCGACGTGGCGCGCGCCGGCCGCGCTCTCGCCCAGGTCAGTGTCCGCACCCTGGCCACCGCGGCCGGTCTCGAGAAGGAGCAGCTGCGCCGCTTCGAGAAGGGGCTGGCCGACCTGCGGGTGGACGAGCGTCTGCGTCTGGAGAAGGCCCTGCTGAAGTACGGCGTCGGGCTGGTCCCGGAGGACGAGTTCGGCGGCACGGGGGTCCGCCGGATCTTCACCGCCGAGAAGTCCCGGCGCATCGAGGCCATGGAGAACGAAGGCGGCCCCGCGTACGAGGACGACATCTGAGTCCTCCGCCGACAGGCGGACGGCCCCGCATCCCGGGCAGGGATGCGGGGCCGTCGTCGTCGGTCCGCCGGTGGCGGGGGCTCAGGCGGACTGCAGCGCGTTCGTGACCTCGCTCAGGCCCTCCTTGAGGAGGTCTTCACCGATGGTCAGCGGCGGCAGGAAGCGTACGACGTTGCCGTAGGTGCCGCAGGTGAGCAGGATGACGCCGGCGGCGCGCACGGCCGCGGCCACGGTGGCGGTCAGCGTCGCGTCCGGCTCGCCGGTGGCGGGGTCCACGAACTCGATCGCCATCATCGCGCCGCGGCCGCGGACCTCGGCGATGCGGTCGTCGGCGTTCTGCGCGAAGTGCTCGCGGATGACCTGCTCGATCCGGCGGGCCTTCTCCAGGAGACCGTCCTCCTCGACGGCCTCGAACACGGCGAGCGCCGCCGCCGTGGCGACGGGGTTGCCGCCGTAGGTGCCCCCGAGGCCGCCCGGGTGCACGGAGTCCATCACCTCGGCGCGGCCGGTGACGCCGGAGAGCGGCATGCCGCCGGCGATGCCCTTGGCGGTCGCCATCAGGTCCGGCTCGATGCCCTCGGTCTCGGAGGCGAACCAGGCGCCGGTGCGGGCGATGCCGGACTGGACCTCGTCCGCGATGAACAGGACGTCGTTGGCCTTGCACCACTCGACCACGGCCGGCAGGAAGCCCTCGGCCGGGACGATGAAGCCGCCCTCGCCCTGGATCGGCTCCATGATCACGGCGGCCAGGTTGTCGGCACCGATCTGCTTCTCCAGCGCGGAGATGGCACGCTGCGCGGCCTCGGCGCCGGACAGGCCGTCGCGTAGCGGGTAGGAGCCGGGCACGCGGTAGATCTCGGGGGCGAACGGTCCGAAGCTGTGCTTGTAGGGCATGGACTTGGCGGTCAGCGCCATCGTCAGGGTGGTGCGGCCGTGATAGGCGTGGTCGAACGCGGCCACAGCCTGCTTGCCGGTGTAGGCGCGGGCCACCTTGACGGCGTTCTCCACGGCCTCGGCGCCGGAATTGAACAGGGCGGTGCGGGTCTCGCCGGGGATCGGGCTGGTGCGGTCCAGCTGCTCGGCCACGGCCACGTAGCCCTCGTAGGGCGTGATCATGAACGAGGTGTGGGTGAACTGCGCGACCTGCTCCTGGACGGCGGCCACGACGCGCGGGTGGGAGGCGCCCACGGAGGTGACGGCGATGCCGGAGGCCAGGTCGATCAGGCGGTTGCCGTCCACGTCCTCGAGGATGCCGCCCGCGGCGCGGGCCGCGTACACCGGCATGGTGGTGGCCACGCCGGCCGGGACGGCGCGCTTCTGGCGCTCGGCGAGCTCACGGGAGCGAGGGCCGGGCAGCTCGGTGGCCAGATGGCGGGTCTGCTCGAGGTCGGGGGTGGCGGTCATGGGGATGCCTCCTGGGGACGGCTCACGGGGAGCGTGGACGACGGGCGGGCACGACGACGACGCGTCGGGCCGCGTCCTCCCATGGTGGGGCGTCGAGGCCATGCCGTCCAGTGATGATCCGGCATGGAGGCTATGCTTATCCGGCATGGAGGAGAAACTGCTCAGGGCCTTCGTCACGGTGGCCGAGGTCGGCACGGTCTCGGGGGCCGCGATCCGCCTGGATCTCCTGCAGTCCGCGCTCAGTCGGCAGCTGCAGCGGCTTCAGCGTGAGCTGCGCCTGCCACTGTTCGCCCGGGTCGGCGGCCGGCTCGAGCTGACGACGGCCGGCGAGGCGTTCCTCCCGGTGGCGCGCGAGGTCCTCGTCGCCCATCGCCGGGCGGAGCAGGCGGCCCGCACGCTCGCCTCCGGTCGGCTCACGGACGTGGCCGTGGCCGCACCGGGCACCACCCTCATCGACGTCGTGCTGCCGTTCGTGGCCACCTTCGGGGAGGAGGACCCGCGCCCGCGCGTCGCGGAGACCCAGCTGGACGACTCGCTGCTCGACGCCGTCGCGCGGCACGACCTCGTGGTGATGCCGACGGTGCCGCCGCCCTCCGTCGCGTCGCTGCCGCTGATGGACCTGCCGGTCTGGGCGTACGTCGCCCCGGGCCACCCCTGGGCGGGCCGGACGCGGGTGTCCCTCGACGACCTCGTGGCCCAGCCGGTCGTCGCACCCGCCCGCACCTTCATGGCGCGGCGCGTCCTCGACGGCGCCGTGGCCGTGGCGGGCCTCACGCCGCCGGCCCTCACCGAGGCGAACTCCGGGCGGGTGGCCCAGGCCCTGGTCGCGACGGGGGCGGGCGTCGCCGTCGTCACCGAGGACCCGGCCTTCGGGCTGACGCCGGTGCGGGTCATCGCGCAGGGGCGGACGCTCGCGGTACGACTGCACGCGGCGTGGCGGGAGGACCACTTCGCCGCCGAGACGCTGCAGGCGCTCGCCCGTCGCCTGCAGGCCTTCGTCCGGGACCGCTATGCCGAGCCCGGGGATGACGCGCCGCGCTGAGGCCGGAGCGCGTGAGACCATGCCGTCGTCGGACGCGGCCCCGGGCGGGCCGCGTCGATGCACACGAGGGGAGAACCCGGATGAACACCACCGTCCGACGCGCCCTGTGGGTGGTCCTGGTGCTGCTGTGCCTGAGCCTCGTGTTCCTCGCGCTGCGCGGGGTGCTGGCGGTCGGCGCCGTGCCGATCAGCGCTGCCCCCACCCTCAGCGCCACGGCGTCCGCGACCCCGTCGCCGTCGTCCTCAGCACGCTCCACGCCCAGCCCTGCACCGACGGCCACACCGACCCCGACGCCGACCCCGTCCTCCGCGGCACCCACGGGCGAAGCGGCGGTTCCCGGCGGGACCCAGGAACCCGCCGGCACGCCCACATCGGCGGAGCCCACGCCGTCCGAGGAGCCGACCCCCAC
>NZ_JABFAZ010000040.1:29664-45858 GCF_017168505.1 Micrococcus sp. KRD077
CCGCGGCCGCCCACCTCTCCGGCCCCGCCGCCCCGTGGGACGAGATCACGGCGACACCCGTGCACGTGGACGTCCACCAGGACGGCGAGCAGATCGTCGGAGCGGGGATCGACCTGACACAGTTGGACGAGGGCGGCGACCTCGACCCGGAGCCGCAGACGGTCGGCTGGTACGGTCCGCCGCAGTGGGGCACCACGCCGGGGGAGCGCTCCCCGTACGCGGGGGTCCTGGCCGGGCACGTCGTCTACTACGGCGTGCGGGACGTGTTCTGGAACCTGGGCGACGTGCGGGCGGGCGCCGTCGTCGTGGTGACGTACGACGACGGCACGCAGGCCGCCTTCGAGGCGGACGCGGACGCGGTCTCGGTGGAGAAGGAGGCGCTCACCCAGGATCCGGCGCACCGCTGGGCCTGGGAGCCCGGGGGCGACGACGCAAAGGTCACGCTGATCACGTGCGACCTCGTGCCGGGCACCGGGATGGCCGGGAACGCCTTCAACAACTGGGTGGTGCAGGCCACCCGCGTCGCCTGAGGCCGCGGCGACCCCGGGGCCGGGAGGCCGGAGGGGTACCCTGGGGAGGCCGGGGCGGCCGACCGCGTCGGACCGCCATTGACCCCGTGACCGGGTGACGACCGCCGAGAGGACCTGCGCCCATGAGCCGAGCCGACATCGCCCCCGCCCGCGTGCGCCCCCGCCGCTGGAGCGTGGCCGTCGGAGGGGCGCTCCTGAGCATCACCCTGGCCACCGGCGGCTGCAGCGTCGCCGAGGAGCCCGGACAGACCGGTGGCACGGAGGCGGGGAACACCTACCTGGAGGGCGTGCTGGCCAGCCCCAGCCAGACGTCCGCCGACCCGCTCGCGGCGGACATCCAGTTCGCGGGTCTGCTGCTGCGCAACCACCGCGACGCGATCCAGCAGTCCGATGAGGTGCTGGGCAAGGACGGCGTGGACCAGGAGATCCGGGCCACCGCCGAACGGATGAAGTCCGAGCACGAGGAGCGGGCGCGCCGGCTCGAGTCGATGCTCGAGGGCTGGGGCGTCCCCTCGGATGACGTGCGCGGTGCGGGTGCCGAGTCGACCCCGTCTGCGCAGCCCGAGTCCACGGAGGACGCGGAGCCGACCCAGATCGTGGGCGACGAGTTGCGCGCCGGACTCCTGTCCGACCGGGAGAAGAACGTGCTGGCCGCCGCCGAGCCGGAGGAGGCAGGACGGATCTACCTGCTCCAGATGCGCCGCCTCTATCAGGGCGCGCTGACGATCTCCGCCACGGAGGCGGAGGACGGCTCGGACGACGCGGCGAAGGAGCTGGCCTCCAGCGTGGTCGAGGGCCATCGCAAGGAGCTGGAGAGTTTGGCCGAGACGCTCGCGGAGATGGGCGTGATCGGGTCGAGCGGGGCGCGCACGGCGGAACCGTCCGGGTTCACCGGCCCCATCAAGATCGAGGGCACCGGCGCCGACGGCGGCTCCGTCCCCTCGGACTTCGTCCCGGAGCCGCTGCAGCGGGTGCGCAACTTCCGCGCCACCCAGAAACCGGTGCTGCCGTCGTCGAGCTCGCCCAGTTCCTCCAGCGCGTCGGGCCCCGCCAGCGCGTCGGGCCGGGATGCCGAGGACCAGCGGGGGCGGGACACCGCATCGGCGAGCCCGTCGCCCAGCCCGGCCGACACGGCGCAGGCCACCCCGCGCCCCTCCTCCGGGGCGAGCCCCTCGCCCAGCGCATCCCGCTGACACACCGGCCGGCCGGCCCGATCCGCATCGCGCGTCGCCGTGACCGAGTCGATAGCGCTTCGTCACCGGATGGTGACCCGCCTCACGTCCGCGCGGCGTAGATTCGTGCCGAAGCGGCGAGTGCGGCATCCGGTCGACCTCGGGCGTCCGAGCCGGAGAACCCTTCGGCCCGTCGCAGCACCGCACCCCTGGAGGAGCACGATGCGCACCGCCCGACCGACCCGCCTTGCCGCCGCCCTGGGCGCCGGCGTCCTTCTCACCGGCCTGGGGGCGACCCCCGCCCTCGCCTCACCCGCCCACCCCGCTGGATGGACCGCCGAGCACGACCTGCCCGGCGGATCCTTCCTCGTGGCCAGCGCGGAGGGTGAGACCGGTGCCTCCTTCGGCACCGAGTTCGAGGTGGACGAGTCCGACGTCCGCCTGACGGTGGCTCCGGCGCTGGAGGGGGAGGCCCGCGGCGCCGAGACCGAGGTCCCGTTCACGTACGACGACGAGTTGGAGCGCGGTGACTTCGACGTCGCCGCGGCCCGGCGGAGCCTGGGCGAGTCGGGGACCGGTCCCGTCGTCTACACCCTCTACGTCCTGGGCGGCGAGGTGGCCGCCCTCACCTACGGTCCGGACGCCGACCTCACCGACGCTGACCCGGGCGAGCCGCTGCGCGCCGACCAGCGTCATGAGCTCGGCTTCCACATGCTCCCCACCGCCTGGGACACCACCCTGCTCGCGGCGCCGGGGGAGCGACACGTGTTCATCTCCTCGTACACGGGCGATGAGGCGGCGCCGCTGACGCTCGTCGCGGGCCCGGCCGAGGGTCGGGTCGTCGAGGTGACGGAGGAGGAGACCGGCGGGCCGCGCGGCTACGTGTACCAGGCGCCCGAGGGCTTCACCGGATCCGACACCGTCACCCTGCGGGCCACGAGGGACGGCGTGACGACGACGCGGACGGTGACCGTGCGGTTCGGCGACCCCCGCGTGGACCTCTACGACTGGGAGAACGGGCGGATCCCGGGGTTCGTGACCTTCCCCGTGGCCGGCCTGTTCGACGACGCTCCGGCTCCGGGTCAGCCGGCCGATCCCGACACTCCCACCTCGCCGGCGGAGCCCGAGACCCCTGCGGATCCGGCCGACGGCGAGCACACGGTGCCGGACACGGTCGAGACCGGGCGTGGTCCGGCGGCGTGGCCCGTCGCCGTCGCGGTGCTGGCCGCGGGCGTCCTGGCCGTGGTGCGCCGGCACCGCGTCGCGGCCTGACCGCGCCGGTCAGCGGGGCGCGAGCAGCGCGCTCTTCTCCGGGTGCTCGTCGAACCACTGGGCGACGTACCAGCACATCGGCACGATGCGGCGGCCCCCCGCGGGGCCGCCGTTCGTCTCGATGTCCTCGACGGCGCCCGCGGTCAGCGCGGCGGCGTGGCCCCGGCCGCGGTGCACGGGGATGGTGAACGCCCGGTTCAGGGAGACGGCCGCGCCGTTGTCCCGGAAGTCGAGGACGGCGAGCAGTGTGCCGCCGTCGTGGAGCTCGTAACGGGACTCGGCGTCATTGCGGGTGACGGTGGGAGAGGTGCTCATGCCGGGGCAACCCCCGGTGGTGACGGGGTATTCCGGTGCCGGCCGGCGGCGGGCTCCTACATGTAGTGGTCCGCGGGGGTCGGACACGCCGCTCGCAGACGTGGCGAACTCGACTTTCCGGCTGTGGGAACCCGGCCCCGAGATCTCCACCGGCTGTGGACAGTCGACCTCGGTCCCGGCGTGTCCCGCATGTCCGCGCGGATCGTCTCGCACAGCAGGGTGTGGACAGGATGGGCAGAGGGTGGGGATACGTAACTACAGCGGTGTGACTACTACATGTAGGGATGGTTCCCGGCCGTGATCACTAGATGTAGTATCGACGCAGATGTTCGGCACGCCCCGCGATGCACCTCGCGAGCGCCGCGCCGACACCCGCAGACCACCAGAGACCACGAAGGAACAGGGATCGCCATGACCGTCACCGTGTACACCAAGCCGGCCTGCGTGCAGTGCAACGCCACCTACCGTGCACTGGACAAGAAGGGCATCGCCTACGAGGTCGTGGACATGTCCCAGGACCCCGCCGCCCTCGAGCGCGTCCGTGCCCTCGGCTTCATGCAGGCCCCCGTCGTCGTCACCGAGACCGACTCCTGGTCCGGCTTCCGCCCGGACAAGATCGCCGAGCTCGCCGAGTCCGCCGCGGCATCGGTGGCCTGACCGGAGCCGACATGACCGTCGCCGCGGACCCGAGCCACATCCGCTCGGCCGAGGCGCAGGGGCTCGTCCCCACCGACGCGGGACTGATCTACTTCTCCTCCGCCTCCAACTACACGCACCGCTTCGTCGAGAAGCTCGAGCTGCCCGAGGACCGGGTGGCTCGACTGCCGTTGATCACCCGGGAGCCCACCCTCGGGGCCACCGCCCCGTACGTCCTGATGACCCCCACCTACGGCGGGGGCAGCGGGCCGGGCGCGGTCCCGAAGCAGGTGATCAAGTTCCTCAACGTCCCGGAGAACCGTCACTGGATTCGGGGCGTGATCGCGTCCGGGAACACCAACTTCCATGAGGGCTACTGCCTGGCCGGCTACATCATCTCCCGCAAGTGCCAGGTGCCCCTCATGTACAAATTCGAGCTGATGGGCACGCCCGACGACGTCGAACGCGTCCGCGGCGGCCTGGAAGGACTGTGGACATGACCACCACCGCACCCACCGAGGCGGACCTCATCCGCCAGGCGAAGAACATGCCCGCCGAGTGGCAGAACCTCGGCTACCACGAGCTCAACGCCATGCTGAACCTCTACGGCGCCGACGGTCGCATCCAGTTCGAGGCCGACCACGCGGCCGCGCGCCAGTACTTCCTGCAGCACGTCAACACCAACACGGTGTTCTTCCACGACCTGGAGGAGAAGCTCGACTACCTGCAGAAGAACGACTACTACGAGACCGAGACGTTCGAGCAGTACCCCTTCGAGTTCATCCGGGGCCTGTTCGATCGTGCCTACAAGGCCAAGTTCCGCTTCCCGACATTCCTCGGCGCGTTCAAGTTCTACACCTCGTACGCCCTGAAGACCTTCGACGGCAAGCGCTACCTCGAGCGCTACGAGGACCGCGTCGCCGTCGTCGCCCTCCACCTGGCCCGGGGCGACCAGGAGCTGGCCACCCACCTGGTGGACGAGATGATCGCCGGCCGCTTCCAGCCGGCCACCCCCACCTTCCTCAACTCGGGCAAGAAGCAGCGCGGCGAGCTCGTCTCCTGCTTCCTGCTGCGCATCGAGGACAACATGGAGTCGATCGCCCGCGGCATCAACTCCGCCCTGCAGCTGTCCAAGCGCGGCGGTGGCGTGGCCCTCTCGCTGACCAACATCCGCGAGCACGGCGCGCCCATCAAGCAGATCGAGAACCAGTCCTCCGGCGTCATCCCCGTGATGAAGCTCCTCGAGGACTCCTTCTCCTACGCCAACCAGCTCGGCGCGCGTCAGGGCGCCGGCGCGGTGTACCTCAACGCGCACCACCCGGACATCCACCGCTTCCTCGACACCAAGCGCGAGAACGCGGACGAGAAGATCCGCATCAAGACCCTCTCCCTCGGCGTCGTGATCCCGGACATCACGTTCCAGCTGGCGAAGAAGAACGAGGACATGTACCTGTTCTCGCCGTACGACGTCGAGCGTGTCTACGGGGTGCCGTTCTCCGAGATCTCCGTGACCGAGAAGTACTACGAGATGGTCGACGACGCGCGGATCAAGAAGACCAAGATCAACGCGCGCGAGTTCTTCCAGACCATCGCCGAGATCCAGTTCGAGTCCGGCTACCCGTACGTCGTGTTCGAGGACACCGTGAACGCCGCGAACCCGATCAAGGGCCGCATCACCATGTCCAACCTGTGCTCCGAGATCCTGCAGGTCTCCGAGGCCTCCGAGTACAACGAGGACCTGAGCTACGCCCACGTGGGCCAGGACATCTCCTGCAACCTCGGCTCGATGAACATCGCCAAGACCATGGACTCGCCGGACTTCGGCCGGTCCGTGGAGACCGCGATCCGTGCGCTGACGGCCGTGTCGGTCATGTCCGACATCCAGTCGGTGCCGTCCATCGCCAAGGGCAACGCGGCCTCCCACGCCATCGGCCTGGGGCAGATGAACCTCCACGGCTACCTGGCACGCGAGCGCGTCCACTACGGCTCGGAGGAGGGCATCGACTTCACGAACATGTACTTCTACGCGGTGCTGTTCCACGCGCTGCGGGCCTCGAACCGGATCGCCATCGAGACCGGCCAGCGGTTCGGCGGGTTCGAGGACTCGAAGTACGCCTCGGGGGAGTTCTTCGACAAGTACACGGACCAGGAGTGGGCGCCCGCCACCGAGCGCGTCGCCGAGCTGTTCGCCGAGGCCGGCATCGCCCTGCCCACGCAGGATGACTGGCGTGAGCTGAAGGCCTCCGTCATGGAGCACGGCATCTTCAACCGCAACCTGCAGGCCGTCCCGCCGACGGGCTCGATCTCGTACATCAACAACTCGACCTCCTCGATCCACCCGGTGGCCTCGAAGATCGAGATCCGCAAGGAGGGCAAGCTCGGCCGCGTGTACTACCCGGCGCCGTACCTCACCAACGAGAACCTCGAGTACTACGAGGACGCGTACGAGATCGGCTACGAGAAGATCATCGACACGTACGCCGCGGCGACGCAGCACGTGGACCAGGGCCTGTCCCTGACGCTGTTCTTCAAGGACACGGCCACCACCCGTGACCTGAACCGCGCGCAGATCTACGCGTGGACGAAGGGCATCAAGACGATCTACTACATCCGCCTGCGCCAGCTCGCGCTGGAGGGCACCGAGGTCGAGGGCTGCGTCAGCTGCATGCTCTGACAGCCGACCCTTCGAGGCGGGAAATCCCGCGTATTCCGCGCTTCTGAGCGCGGGTGCGCTCGATTTCCCGCCTCGAAGCGGGGCGGCGCGCACGGACGGACGGGGCGGGCCCACGACGTTGTGAGCCCGGACCTGCCCGAGTGGCTGCCGCTGCACCTGCGGGCCTAGACTGTCCGGGACCCGCGCCCCGATGACCGTGCTCCCGTGAGCCCCCGGAATCCGCGGATTCTCAACGAATTCTTCTGAAGGATGTGCCCTGCCGTGACCGAGACCCAGCAGTCCCACCTCGTCGAGGCGATCAACTGGAACCGCATTCAGGACGAGAAGGATGTGGAGGTGTGGAACCGCCTCGTCAACAACTTCTGGCTGCCGGAGAAGGTGCCGCTGTCCAACGACGTCCAGTCCTGGTCCCACCTCACGGATGAGGAGCGACTGCTCTCCATGCGCGTGTTCACGGGCCTGACGCTGCTGGACACGATCCAGGGCACCGTGGGCGCCGTCTCCCTCATCCCGGACGCCATGACCCCGCACGAGGAGGCCGTCCTCACGAACATCGCGTTCATGGAGTCGGTGCACGCGAAGTCGTACTCCTCGATCTTCTCCACGCTGGCCTCCACCCCGGAGATCGACGAGGCGTTCCGCTGGTCCCGTGAGAACCGGAACCTGCAGGCCAAGGCCGGCCTGATCGTGGAGCGCTATGACGGCCAGGACCCGTACAAGAAGAAGATCGCCTCCACCCTGCTCGAGTCTTTCCTCTTCTACTCGGGCTTCTACTGGCCCATGTACCTCTCCGCGCACGCCCGCCTCACCAACACCGCCGACCTGATCCGCCTGATCATCCGCGACGAGGCCGTGCACGGGTACTACATCGGCTACAAGTACCAGCGGAGCATCGAGACCCTGCCTGAGGAGAAGCGGGAGGAGCTCAAGGCGTTCACCTTCGAGCTGCTGTTCGAGCTGTACGAGAACGAGGTCGAGTACACCCATGACCTCTACGACGCCGTCGGCCTGGCCGAGGACGTGAAGAAGTTCCTGCACTACAACGCGAACAAGGCGCTGATGAACCTGGGCTACGAGCCCATGTTCCCGGCCGAGACCACGAACGTGAACCCCGCGATCCTCTCCGCGCTCTCCCCGAACTCGGACGAGAACCACGACTTCTTCTCCGGATCCGGCTCCTCCTACGTGATCGGCAAGGCCGAGAACACCGAGGACGAGGACTGGGACTTCTGACCTCGCCCGCCTGAGCCCCGTCCCGACGACGGCCGGTCGCCTCCCCGCGGAGGCGCCCGGCCGTCGTCGTCTCGCGGGGGCATCACACGTCGACACCCGGGCCCGCAGTATGACGCTGCGCGTCACCGCCCTGCCCGATGGAGCGCACACGCTGCGATACGCTTGGGCCCAGCTTCAGGAGAAGCGGCTGTGGACCCCGCCTCGGCGGGTCCACGTGGTCCCACGACGAGCCGCTCGCCAACCCCATGTTCACGGGTGGCAACGGACCGAGAAGCGGCCTGCCTCCGCTGCGTGCAGACCCCTCGAGGGGAGCCCGCGGTGACTGGGGGACGGGCAAGAGCAGCGTTCGAAAGGATCCCGGCCTCCGGCTCGGGGCGTCTCTCGCCCCCCGCCCGCCGTGCTGTGCCCCGCGGGGAATCACCCACCGCACGGGGCGGGTTGTCTCGGTTGGCGGCGGTGGGGACCCGGCCGGCCGCCGCGGCGGCGAGCTCGGCGACGCTGGCCCACGGGCTGCCGCCTGCCGCTCCCCCGGTGGTGCGGGCGTGGGCGGCGGAGACGAGCTCGCACAGGGAGCGGTAGCCGGAGCCATGACAGCCTCCTCGGGCGAGCACGACCACGCGGCCGGCGTTCTCGTCCTCGCTCCACCGGACGGCCAGGTCCACGCCCACGATCGGGGTGATGCCGTGGCGCAGGCAGGCGCCCACGTGCTTGGCCATGCCGTAGAGCCCGTCCCGGTCGGTGCAGGCCAGCAGGTCCATGTCCGCGGCCGCGGCGGCGGCCACGAGGTCCTCGGGCCAGCTGACCCCATAGTGGGCGCTGAACGCGGAGGCGACGTGCAGGTGGGCGAAGGGTGCGGCGGTGCGTCCGGCCGCGGCGGCCTGGCTCATGCCGACCGCCTCAGGTCCTGAGCGTGCTCGTGGACGCGCACGAGCCGCCACCGGCCGGAGTCCAGGTGGTGGGCGACGTCGAGGGTCTGCAGGGGCGCGGCGCCGGCCCGGGCCAGGCGGACCTGCAGCCGCCACATCTCGTGGTCGACGAGACCGGCGCCGCGGCCCTTCTTCGCGCGGACCTCCTCCGCCCACCAGCGGCGCCGCTCGAACCAGCGCACGGGGCGCTCTGCGAGGACGTAGTCCCGCCCGTTCCAGCGCAGCCCCTGCGGGGTACCGTCTGCCCCGCACTCCACCGCCACCGACTGTGTGAGGACTCCCATTCTGCTTCTCTCCCTGTGCACTGCTGACCGGACCGACGACGGGGTGCCGTCGGGCGATGGGAGCGCGGCCCGTCCGGCGGACCGGACGCGGGGAAGAAGTGGGAAGGTGGGGCCGCACCCCCGATCGTACTCGAACACGTGTTCGAATGCGATGTGTGCGAAGGTAGGGCGCCCGCCGGACACGTTAAGGACGCATCGCCCCCGGGATGGGAGGGACCGAGTCCTGGCCGCGGACCTCGACCCGACCCTGGGGCGCACATGCACGAGAAAATCGTCTCTTGGGCCGGAAGAAGTGCGCCGGCACGGTCCTGTGGACAATGCGAGCAGGACCACAATCCGCCTGCGTATACTCCGAACCAACCGGGCCTCGCCTGCCACGGGCACCGCGCTGCGGGATCAGCGCGGGAGGCGCGGACACACGACGGACGTCCAGTTGGAGGGGAAATGTCTCTCACCGCACCCGGGCGCGCCCTGCGCCGCCACCGATTCGCCCAGGCCGGCACGCTCAGCGTGGCCTTGGCGCTCGCACTGACCGCCTGTGGCGGGCAGTCCGAGCCCGCCGAGTCGTCGACGACGTCACCCTCGTCCGCCAAGCCCGCCGTCGAGACGTCCGCGCCCGCGAGCACGAGCGAGACCGCGGGCGTCAGCTCATCCCCCGCGGCCAAGACGAGCGGGTCCGGCGAATACGTGCCTGCGTCTGCCGACGGTCCCGCTCAGAACGTACCCAAGCCGAAGATGCCCGCCGCCATGAAGGAAGAGACCAAGGAGGGCGCCGAGGCGGCGATTCGCTATTTCTGGGAGGCGACTTATTTCCTGCAGCAGACGGGTGAGCCCCAACCTCTGCAAGAGGTATCAGGCAAGACTTGCAAATTTTGCGAGCAGTACAAGCAGTCAATGACAGGTCTATATGAGAACGACGGATGGATGTCTGGCGACGGCCCAAGCATCACCTCCATGGCGACCCAGCCATCTACAGACGGATATATAGCAACACTTCTCATCGATCTGAGCCCTGAGACTGCCCGTGACTCCAAGGGAAAAATTCTTCCCGGCGGAGAGGTTTCAGCCTCACCTGAAAGTCCGTGGATTGCAGAACTTTCCTACTCAAGTGACCTTGGACATTGGGTCGTAGACAGCATGACGCTCGAGTCTCCAGCCGGATGACCAGCATGAAACCTAGGCTTTTCCTGTGCGGTTTCGCTCTTACCTCCCTGCTCCTTACTGCACAGCCCGCCGCCTCCGAAGAACCCGTAGTCAAATGTGGCACCCAGGGAAATTCCTATGGAATAGGCGACAACGCCGTGAAGTCTGAAGTAAATTGCACCGATCCGTCGGAGATTTCTTCACCTGGAACAGACGGTGCAAACTCGTCGGCTCCCGTGGCATCCCACCTAGAGCACAAGACGGTCAGTGCGTGCATCCCAGGGCAGCTCGGCAACTCGGATTTCGAGAGCTGCCGAGAGCAGGAGGACAACTTCTGCCCCGAGGGTTCATGGATCCGGGCGCAGACCATAGACACCCGTCAACCTGATGCGAATCCCGTCTATGGCGCCCCCAAATGTTGGACGGCCAAGGCCTCCAGCAACGGCGCCCCGCCCGTCTCCATCGACGAGGTCCGCACGCTCCTCGTGCTGGAGCCTGAGATCCGGTCGGACAATGGCGGACGCGGGATCCGCAATGCGGAGACGAACTTCTACGCAGACGCCGAGACGCGCACGCTCGTCACCACCCTCAACGGGGTCGAGGTCGAACTCCGCGCCACGCCGGTGAGCTTCCACTGGGATTACGGGGACGGGTCCCCCACCAAGACCACCTCGGTCGCAGGCCAGAGCCAGCCGGAGTTCAACGTCCCCACCCCCACGAGCCACGTGTACGAGGACACCGGGCAGTACACGGTCCGCCTCACCACCGTGTACATCGGCGAATACCGGGAGGCCGGGGGCGAGTGGGTGCTCATCCCGGGCACCATCAGCCTCGACTCGGCCCCTGTCACCGCGAATATCTGGCGCACCATCACCCGCAATGTCGCCGATGACTGCAGCGTCGACTCCTCAGCCTGGGGCTGCACCGGCCCCATCGAATCCGCTCCGGCCGGCTGAGCACAGACCGCGGGGCGGCCGACGGTCTCCCGTCCACCGCCCCGCGGCCCCCTCGTCGGCCGGGTGTGTCAGACCCGGCGCACCCGCCCCCGGGCCATGAGCACGAGTCCCGCGCCGAGGGCCGCGAGCGCTCCGAGCGCGCCCGCCGGACCTCACGCCCGGTCTCGACCGTGTCCGGGGTCGTGTGGGTCTCCTCCCCGCCCGTTCCCTCCCCCGGCTCCTCCCCGGCCACGGGAGCCGGAGTGTCGACGGGCTCCTGCTCGGCGGGCGGCACCGGGTCCGCCTCGCCGGGAGACGGGGCGTCCTCCTCCGCCGGCACGTTCAGGGCCCAAGGCTTCTGCCCGTCCGCGAGCAACTCGACGAGCGCGAAGACGTCGGACCGCGCCGCGTCCTGGGTGATGATGACGTCCTCACTCTTGGTCATCCCGTCCAGCGACCAGTCGAGGACGAGGCGGTCGTCGGTCGGGTATGTCGCGTCGGCGAGGTAGTGAAACCCGGTGAAGGAGTCCACCGTGGTGTCGCGCCAGAGGGCACCCCAGCGCGGACCCCACGAGAGTTCCGCGACCGCCGCGTCGTCGCCCAGGCCTTCGGACCGGAACGGCAGCAGCACGCCCGGCTCGGCGTGCTCCAGCGTGAGGAACCGCTCGGGGTAGTCCCCGAACACGGGGTTGGCCAGGCTGTGCTCGCCCCACGCGTAGACGAACCCGGCAGAGGGGCCTATGTTGCCCTCCGGAGTGCCGGCGGTCTCGTCGTAGAGGGCGGCGGCCACCGGGGTGCCGTCCACGGACAGGGTGAACAGGAGATGACCGTCTCCGGCCTCACCGAGCAGCGCCCGCGCATCCGCCACCCGCACCGCACCGAGGTCTGAGTAGAGGTCGTCGTACACGAACGGGACGGCCACCTGGTCACCGCGCCCGGTCTCCATGCTGTACGGGGCGACGGTGAGCGCGATCTGGTCCTGACGCAGGTCGAAGAAGCCCTCGATGACGACGAGGCCCGGCACCATCTGGCGGAACGTGCCGGAACGGATGCCCTGCTCGGGAGTCCAGCGGGAGGCCAGGCCGGGCAGCTCGAAGCCCGGGCCGGGCGCCGGCTCCGGGCCCCACGCGCAGTCGCACACCCCCTCGGAGGCGGTGGGTGCCGCCTCTTCCACGGCGACGGCGGGCGTGGCCCCGGCGAAGAGACCCGCGGTCAGGATCGCGGCGGCGGCGAGACGGGCGGGGCGGGTGGTCGGGACGAACGGGCGGGTGGACACCTTGAATGCGGACGGGGACGACATCATGGCAGGACGCTCCTGATGAATGGCCACGCGGGCTCGGGTGACGGACTGCGATTCACCGGGCTCACCGTGGCACCCCTCCGAAAGATGCGGCGCTCGCGCCGGCCCGGTGACACCCACGCTACGCAGAGCCCATTCTCAGGGGGAGTTCAGGACGGTCTCGGATCCGTCTCGATCCGATCACGATGCCGCGGCGTCGCATTTCCGCGCCTCACGGGCAGGTCATCCCCGTCGCCCCGTCCCTCAGAGCAGCGTTCCCTGCTGCTCTCTCATCTCCTGGGTCAGCTCCGGCCCGTTGTTCCGGACATTCCCCACGGCGCCCCCCACGGGCCGCAGCGACCAACCCGCCGCGACGTCGTACGCGCCGGCGCACACCTGGCCCACGAGGGCGTCGGCTTCTTCGGCGGACCCGAGCGTGTCCGGGGCGAGCCACCGGCCCATCGTCTCGGCGTCCATGGGCACGGGCAGCCGGTCGTGCAGCCGGCCGAGTGCGGCGAGCACCGGATCGTCGTCGTCCGCGTCGGGCGCGGCCATGGTGAGGATCGTCGTCGAGAGGACCCAGGCGTCCTCCCCCGCGGCCTTGGCCTCGGGGTCCTGCCACCACTCGTACAGGCCGGCGAACCAGATGACCGGCCCCTCGCCGTCCCCGGCCCCGGCCGGGTGCACGTAGTAGGGCTGCTTCTTCGCGGCCCGCCCGTCGGGACCCTTGGCGCCAGGCTCCGGCGTCTTCCACTCGTAGTAGCCCTCCACCGGCACGGCGCAGCGTCGAGCGCGGACGGCGGCCCGGAACGTCGGCTTGGAGGCCACGGTCTCCGAGCGCGCGTTGAACGCACGGGACCCCACGGACAGCTCCTTCGCCCACGGCGGCACCAGGCCCCAGCGCGCCACGTGGATCCGCCGGGTCACTCCGGCGCCAACGCCGTCCGCGTGCGCCACGAGGATCGGCACCTCGGCTGTCGGCGCCACGTTCCAGCTCTGGCGGAGCACCAGCTCCTCATTCGTCTCGGCATCGCCCAGGGCCACCAGGTCGCTCGTGGCGCGGGCCATCACGTAGCGGCCGCACACGTCAGCGGTCCCTCCCGTCCCGGCCACGCTCGACATACATCCACGCGATGCCGAGGGCGAAGCCCATCATCGCGCAGCCGAGCACATTGCCCCAGGGACTCTCGGTGCCCAGTCCGAACACCACTCCCAGGCCGACGCCGATCAGCAGCCCCACCAGCGGGATGCGCCACTGAGCGAGCGTGCCGGCACCGGCCGGAGCCCCGGCTGGAGCCTCCGGAGCCTCGGACGCCTCGTCCTCGTCTCTGCCATGTCGTGCCACGGTTCGCCCCTCCGTTCGCATCGATGTTGCGGGTCCGGTTGCAGTCTCCCCCGGCCGTCGTGGTGACGCCACACACCAGGCCCCCCGGCCGCTCACCGATGCGTCGCACAGGGTCCTGTGATGGGATGGGCAGAACGAGCCCGCACGTCGCGCTGCCCCACGCATGCGCGGCATCGGGCAGATCCCCACCACCAGGAGGAACAACGTGTCCCAGAAGGTCCGCGGCGTCGTCGCCATGGCGAAGGACGCCCCCGTCACCATCGAGACCATCGTCATCCCCGATCCGGGACCCGGCGAGGCCGTCGTCGACATCAAGACCTGCGGCGTCTGCCACACGGATCTGCACTACCAGCAGGGCGGGATCGGGGACGAGTACCCGTACCTGCTCGGCCACGAGGCCACGGGCGTGGTCTCCGCGATCGGCGAGGGCGTCGACCACGTCAAGGTCGGCGACACCGTGATCCTCAACTGGCGCGCCGTGTGCGGCGAGTGCCGCGCGTGCCGCAAGGGCGAGCCGAAGTACTGCTTCAACACCCACAACGCGACCCAGAAGATGACCCTCGAGGACGGCACGGAGCTGTCCCCGGCCCTGGGCATCGGGGCGTTCGCGGACAAGACGCTCGTCCACGCCAAGCAGTGCACCAAGGTCGACGGCGTCGACACTCCCGAGGAACAGGCCGCGGTCGGCCTGCTCGGATGCGGGATCATGGCCGGCATCGGCGCGGCCATCAACACCGGCGAGGTCAAGCTCGGCGAGTCCGTGGCCGTGATCGGCTGCGGCGGCGTCGGCGTGGCCGCGATCGCCGGGGCGAAGCTCGCCGGCGCCACCACGATCATCGCGGTGGACATCGACGCCAAGAAGCTCGCGAAGGCCGAGGAGCTCGGCGCCACCCACACCGTGAACTCGAAGGACGAGGACCCCGTGGAGGCCATCCGCGCGGCGACCGGCGGCTTCGGCGCCGACGTGGTCATCGAGGCGGTCGGCCGCCCGGAGACCTACGAGCAGGCGTTCTACGCCCGGGACCTGGCCGGCCGCGTCGTCCTGGTGGGCGTGCCCACCCCCGGCATGGAGCTGAAGCTGCCCCTGCTGGAGGTCTTCGGCCGCGGCGGCGCGCTGAAGTCCTCGTGGTACGGCGACTGCCTGCCGGAGCGCGACTTCCCGATGCTCGTGGACCAGTACCGCCTGGGCCGCCTGCCGCTGGACGAGTTCGTCACGGAGACCATCGCCCTGGACGAGGTGAACGAGGCCTTCGAGACGATGAAGTCCGGCGAGGTCCTGCGCTCGGTGGTGGTGCTCTGATGGCGCGCATCGATCACCTGGTCACCTCCGGCACGTTCTCCCTGGACGGGGAGACGTTCGACGTGGACAACAACGTGTGGATCGTCGGCGGCGCGGAGCAGTGCGTCGTCATCGACCCGGCCCATGATGCCTCGGCCGTCTGGAAGAAGGTGAACGGCCGCCAGGTGCTGGCCATCGTCCTCACCCACGGCCACGACGACCACATCCGCCAGGTCCAGGAGTTCCGCCAGATGGTGGACGCCCCCGCGCTGCTCCACCCCGCCGACCGCATGCTCTGGGACGACGTCTTCCCCGACGAGGAGCCCGATGGCGCGCTCGCCGAGGGCGACGTCCTGCGCGTGGCCGGCGTCGAGCTGCGGGTGCACCGCACCCCCGTCCAGCCCTCCGGCATGGGCCTGCCCATGAGCCAGTTCGACAAGCACGACATGGACCCCATGGGCTTCCTCAAGCTCGACATCCTCGGCGTGCGCATGCAGTCCGCCATCGCCTACACGATCGCCGAGGTCGAACGCACCACGGGCGAGCGCATCGACCTCGAACAGGTGCCCCTCGACGACCCCGCCACCTACGCGATGATCCGCACCACCCACACCCTCGGCTGCTTCCAGATCGAGTCCCCGGGCCAGCGCGAACTCGTCGGCAAACTCGCCCCCCGCGAGTTCAACGACCTCACCGTGGACATCTCCCTCTTCCGCCCCGGCCCCATGCAGTCCGACATGGTCCGACCCTTCCTTGAACAGCGGCACGGCTGGGCACCCGCCCACTACCCGCACCCCGACCTGCGGCCCGTCCTCGCCGAGACCCACGGGGTCACCGTCTTCCACGAACAGGTCCTGCGCACCATGGACGTCATGACCGGCTGCGGACTGGCCCGCGCCGACGAGCACCGCCGCCTCCTCGGCGGCCCGCAGGAACACCTCGTCGAAGAGGCCTTCCGCACCGGCGCCCTCGCCCGCGGCTACTCCCTCGACGTCATCGACGAGGTCTGGGCCACCCTCTCCGCCTTCGGCTCCTTCGGCTTCTGCAAGGCCCACGGCGCCGCCTTCGCCGTCCCCACCTACCACTCCGCCTGGCTCAAGACCCACCACCCCGCCGCCTTCATGGCCGCCATCCTCGAACACGACCCCGGCACTGTCTCCTATACACATCT
>NZ_JABFAZ010000040.1:45958-77515 GCF_017168505.1 Micrococcus sp. KRD077
CCCTCGACTGCCTCCTCCCACCCGGCGGCGCCTCCCGCACCGACCTCGTCCACCACCTCGAACTCCAGCACTCCACCACCCGCGGCACCGCCCCCGGCCGCACCGCCCCGCGCTCGCGGTCCGCCCGTCCACGGCAGGTGGAGGGCCAGCTGGCCCTGGACCTGCCGGACACCGAGCTCACCGCCCTCGCCCCGCTCTTCCCGGACCCGGCCCCGGCCGCCCGGGTCCGCACCGAGCTGGAGCTCACCGCCCTGGACGTCACCGCCCACCTCATGGACTCCCACGCCCCGTACCTGGACGCGCTCGGCGTCACCCGGGCGAAGGACCTGCTCGGGCTGCGCACGCAGTCCCGGGTGCTCGTGGCCGGGGTGCGCGTGGCCACCCAGACCCCGCCCATGCGCAGCGGCAAGCGGGTGGTGTTCCTCTCCGTGGACGACGGCACCGGATGCGTGGACGCCTCCTTCTTCACCGAGGCCCAGCACGCCTCCGGGGAGATGCTCTTCTCCGCCCGCCTCCTGCTGATCGAGGGCACCGTCCGGCGCACCGGCGGCCGGGCCGTGTCCGTCCAGGCCGTGCGCGCCTGGGACCTGCACCGACCCCAGACGCTCCCGGACCCCGACTACCTGGACGCCACCCGGCAGCAGTGGCGGGACTGGCTCGCGGCGGACCGCCGAGCCGCCGCCGCGCGCCGCAGCGGCCGGGCGGGCACCGGGGCGCAGCCCCTGCCGGACATCCCGCACCACGGTACGGGCGGCTGGCCCGTGAAGGTGCGCACCGACGTCGGGCCGGCCGGCGGGGCCCGCCCCGGCCGCACGGCACCCGATCGGCCCGCTCCGGAGCACACCCCGATCCCGGTGCCCCACCCGGAGACGTGGGAGCTGCTGCCCACCCCGGACAGATGAGACCGTCCGCCTCCGTGCCCCGCCGTCCGGCCGCGCCCCTAGAATGGGACGCGGCCGACGGTGGCCCCCGTACGCCACCGATCCCGAAGCCAGACCTCGAAGGAGCACCGTGTCGGAGCCGAAGAACATCCTGCTGACCGTGGACGGAGAGCTGCGGGAGGTGACGCACGGCACCACCGGCCTCGACCTCTTCCGCGAGAAGCCGACCACCGCCGTCATGCGGGTGGACGGCCTGCTCTGGGACCTGGCCCGCGAGATCCCCGCCGGCGCGTCCGTCGAGTCGGTGGACATCACGGAGCCCGAGGGCCTCGAGGTGCTGCGGCACTCCACCGCCCACGTGATGGCCCAGGCCGTGCAGCAGCTGCGCCCGGGCGCCAAGCTCGGCATCGGCCCGTACATCACGGACGGCTTCTACTTCGACTTCGACGTCGACGATCCCTTCACCCCCGAGGACCTCAAGCAGATCTCCTCGCTCATGCAGAAGATCGTGAAGTCCGGCCAGACCTTCCGCCGCCGCGTCGTGGACGAGGAGACCGCCCGCGCCGAGATGGCGGACGAGCCCTACAAGCTCGAGCTGCTCGGCAAGAAGGACGCCGCGGACACCGCCGGCGAGGGCGCCTCCGTGGAGGTCGGGGCCGGGGAGATCACCATCTACGACAACGTGGACCGCAAGACCGGCGACGCCGTGTGGTGCGACCTCTGCCGCGGCCCGCACCTGCCCTCCACCAAGCTCATCGGCAACGGCTTCGCGCTCACCCGCTCCGCCGCCGCCTACTGGCTCGGCAACGAGAAGAACAAGCAGCTGCAGCGCATCTACGGCACCGCCTGGGCCAGCAAGGACGACCTCAAGGCCTACCAGGAGCGCCTCGCCGAGGCCGAGCGCCGCGACCACCGCAAGCTCGGCGCCGAGCTGGATCTCTTCTCCTTCCCGGACGAGCTCGGCTCCGGCCTGCCCGTGTTCCACCCGCGCGGCGGCATCATCCGCAAGGAGATGGAGGACTACTCCCGTCGGCGCCACACCGAGGCCGGCTACGAGTTCGTCTACACCCCGCACATCACCAAGCAGCACCTCTACGAGGTGTCCGGCCACCTCGACTGGTACGCGGACGGCATGTTCCCGCCCATGCACATCGACGAGGTCCGTGATCCCGAGACCGGCGAGATCACGCGCCAGGGGCAGAACTACTACCTCAAGCCGATGAACTGCCCCATGCACAACCTGATCTACCGCTCCCGCGGCCGGTCCTACCGTGAGCTGCCGCTGCGGCTGTTCGAGTTCGGCTCCGTGTACCGGTACGAGAAGTCCGGCGTGGTCCACGGACTCACGCGCGTGCGCGGCATGACCCAGGACGACGCCCACATCTACTGCACCCGCGAGCAGATGAAGGAGGAGCTGACCACCACGCTCAACTTCGTCCTCGACCTGCTCAAGGACTACGGCCTCAACGACTTCTACCTCGAGCTCTCCACGAAGGACCCGGAGAAGTTCGTCGGCTCCGACGAGATCTGGGAGGAGGCCACCCGCACCCTCGCCGAGGTCGCGGAGGCCTCCGGTCTGCAGCTCGTCCCGGATCCGGGCGGCGCCGCGTTCTACGGCCCGAAGATCTCGGTCCAGGCCCGGGACGCCATCGGCCGCACCTGGCAGATGTCCACCATCCAGCTGGACTTCAACCTGCCCGAACGCTTCGACCTCGAGTACCAGGCCGCCGACGGCACCCGTCAGCGCCCCGTGATGATCCACCGCGCCCTCTTCGGCTCCATCGAGCGCTTCCTGGGCGTCCTCACCGAGCACTACGCCGGCGCGTTCCCGGCCTGGCTCGCCCCCGAGCAGGTCGTGGCCATCCCGGTGGCCGAGGCATTCAACGACTACCTGGACGACGTCGTCGCGAAGCTGCGCGCCGAGGGGATCCGGGCGCGCCTGGACGACTCCTCGGACCGCTTCCCGAAGAAGATCCGCACCGCGGCCAAGGAGAAGGCGCCGTTCGTGCTGATCGCCGGCGGCGAGGACAGGGAGGCGAACGCCGTGTCCTTCCGCTTCCGCGACGGCACCCAGGACAACGGCGTGCCGGTGGAGGAGGCGATCGAACGCATCGTGAAGGCGGTGCGCGAGCGCGAGGTCACCCCATGACCAGCCCCGGCACCGGCAGATCCGACGCGCGGGCGCAGGCCCGCGCGTCGGCGGACGCCGCCGCCACGGACGGCTTCGCGCTGCCCGGCGCCCCGGACGCCTTCGAGCGGTTCTGGAACGCCCACCGCATGGCGTACGTGTCCAAGGGGACGGGCCAGGTCAAGGACGAGCACACCTGCCCGTTCTGCGCGGCCCCGCAGCGAGACGATGAGGACTCCCTCATCGTCCACCGCGGCCGCACCGCCTACGTCGTGCTGAACCTGTACCCGTACAACCCCGGCCACCTGCTCGTCTGCCCCTACCGCCACGTGCCCCTGTACACGGACACCACCACGGAGGAGGCCGCCGAGATGGCGGAGCTGACCCAGACGGCGATGCTCGCCCTCGGCCAGGCCGCCGGCGCGTCCGGCTACAACCTCGGCATGAACCAGGGGGCGGTGGCCGGCGCCGGGATCGCGGCCCATCTGCACCAGCACGTGGTGCCGCGGTGGACCGGCGACGGCAACTTCCTGCCGATCATCGCCCGGACCAAGAACATGTCGCAGACCCTGGGGGAGACCCGGCAGATCCTCGCGGACGTCTGGGACCGGGCCGCCCAGGACCACGCCGCGCGCCAGGCGGCCAACGCCCGTGCCGCGGGCGAGCACCCTCGCCCGGGGGCCGGAGGCCCCGCCTGATGCTGGACCGTCACGCGCGCGACCTCACCACCCGTCTGTTCACCCCGGTGGCCCGTACGCTCCTGCGGGCCGGGGTCAGTCCGGACACCGTGACGGTCGTGGGCACGCTCGGCGTGAGCCTGGGCGCGCTCGTGCTGTTCCCCCTGGGGCACCTGTTCTGGGGCACGATCTTCATCACCGCGTTCGTGTTCTCGGACCTGGTGGACGGGATCATGGCGCGCGAGGCCGGGTCCACCGGCCGCTGGGGCGCGTTCCTCGACTCCACCCTGGACCGTGTGCAGGACGCGGCCGTGTTCCTCGGGCTGTGCCTGTGGGGCTTCGGCGTCGGCGCCGCACCCGCGGTCGGCGCGCTCTCCGGGGCCTGCCTCGCCCTGGGCATGCTCGTCTCCTATGTGCGTGCCAAGGCGGAGGCCCTCGGCTGGAACGCACACGTGGGCATCGCCGAGCGCGCCGAACGGCTCGTGGTCACCCTCGTGGTCGCCGGTCTCACCGGCCTCGGTCTGCCCCCGGTCGTCCTGGCCGTCACCTTGGGGCTGCTCGCTGCCGCGTCCCTGGTCACCGTCGGCCAGCGCATGGCCGCGGTGCGCCGCCAGGCGCGCGACGACGCCTGACCGGCCCGGCCGCAGGACCCGCCCGTCAGCCCGCCGCGATCTCCGCGACGACGGCGCCCGTCACCTGCACGAGGTCGGCGGGGGCGATCTCGACATCCAGGCCGCGTTGCCCGCCGGAGACGTACATGAGTTCCGCGTCGAGAGCGGAGGAGTCCAGGACGACGGGGTGGGGCCGGCGCTGGCCCAGGGGCGAGACGCCGCCCCGCACGTAGCCGGTCCGGCGTTCGACGACGGCCAGATCCGCCAGGGCGAGTCGCTTGACGCCCAGCACCGCGGCGGCGGCCCGCAGGTCCAGCTGACCGGACACGGGCACCACGCATGCGGCGAGCGCACCGTCGGGGTCCGCCACCATCAGCGTCTTGAACAGTCGGTCGGCGGGCACGCTGAGCGCCCGGGCGACCTGGACGCCGAACCGCTCGCCGCCGGCGTCGAGGGCCACGTCGAAGGTGTGCAGCCGGTACGGGACCCCGGCGGCCTCGAGAGCGGCGACGGCCGGCGTGGCCGCCCCGTGCCGGGCGCCGCGATCCTTCTTGCGCTGGCCCACGGCGGACTCAGGCGATCCCGGCCTGCTCGCGGACGTTGCGCTTGATGCGGCCGAGCATGGCGGACATGCCGCGCAGGCGCAGGGGGGTGAGGGCCTTGGCCAGGCCGAGGCGGGTGGGGATGTCTTCGGGCACGTCCACGACCTCGAGGGCGCTCAGCCCGTCCAGGCCCTGGGTGAGCACGGAGGCGAAGCCGCGCGTGGTGGGCGCCTCCGGGGGAGCGGTGATGAAGAGGCGGACCGGGGCCTGCGGGCCGGGCTCACCCTCGAGTTCGACGGCCAGGAACAGCGGGGTCTGACACTCCACGACCTGCTCCATCTCGGCCTCGTGGCCGTCGTAGCGCTCCGGCAGCGCCGGCAGCTCGTCCGAGAACTCCAGCAGCAGCTCGAGCTTCTCGGGATCGGGCACCCCGGCGAAGTCGTCGATGATCTCGGCCAGGGCGGCGGGCACGGCGTGGTTCTCGGTCATGGTGTCCCAGTCTAGTGATCCACGCCGTGCCGGGGGCTCAGCGCGCGGGGGCCTCGCCCGGCTCTTCGCCGACGGCGATCGGCAGGCGCACGGCGTTGCCCCACTCGGTCCAGGAGCCGTCGTAGTTGCGGACGTCCTCGTGGCCGAGCAGGTACTTGAGCACGAACCAGGTGTGGGAGGAGCGCTCGCCGATGCGGCAGTAGGCGATCACGTCGTCACCCTCCCGCAGCCCGGCGTCGGTGCGGTAGACCTGCTCCAGCTCGGCGCGGGACTTGAAGGTGCCGTCCTCGTTGGCCGCGGACGCCCACGGCACGGACGCCGCCGTGGGGATGTGGCCGCCGCGCAGGGTGCCCTCCTGCGGGTAGCCGGCCATGTGCGTGGTCTCGCCCGTGTACTCGGGACGGGAGCGGACGTCGATCAGCGGGGTGGTCCCGATGGCGTGCAGGACGTCCTCGCGGGCGGCGCGATCGGTGTGGTCGTCGCGCTCGATCACCGGGTACTCGGCGCGGGCCACGGTCGGGACCTCGCGGGTGGTCTCGCGTCCCTCCGCGATCCACTTGTCACGGCCGCCGTCCATCAGGCGCAGGTCCTCATGGCCGTAGAGGGTGAACACCCACAGCGCGTAGGCGGCCCACCAGTTGGACTTGTCGCCGTAGAACACCACGGTGGTGTCCCGGGAGATCCCCTTGGAGGCGGCGACCTCGGCGAAGGCCTCGGGGCCGACGAAGTCGCGGGTGACGGGGTCGTTGAGCTCGGTGTGCCAGTCGACGCGCTGGGCGCCGGGGATGTGGCCGGTGGAGTAGAGGAGTGCGTCCTCGTTGGACTCGAGGACCACGACGTCCTCGTCGTCGACATGGTCGGCGACCCACTGCGTGGACACCAGCTTCTCGGGGTGGGCGTACTCGGAGAACTTCGCGGCGGTATCGGTCATGGCACTGCCTTCCTTCGCGTCGGGCGGGCCCGCACGGGCCCGGGGCGGGCGGCACGACGACGGCGGGTTCCGTGTCCGTGCCCTGCGCGACAGATTACGGCACATCGGTGTCACGTAAGAGGGTAGGGGCGCCTCAGTCCAGGACACGCGAGGTCACATGGGTCGGGTGCGCGGCCCGATAGCATGGCCCGGAATCCCCGTCGTCGACCCTGGGAGTGTCCCGTGGCTCAGATCGTCCACCTCGCCGACCGTTCGCCGCAGGTCACCCCGGACCAGCTGCTGGCCGGCTTCCACCCGTCGTACCGCTTCGGCACGGTGTCCTTCGACACCTACATCCCGGACCCCGCGCATCCCTCGCAGGCACAGGCCGTGGAGCGGCTGCGCCGGTTCGCGGCAGACCTCGGCCGGGGCGGCTCGGGCGGCGGGTTCCTCGGCGGCCTGTTCGGCGGGAAGAAGCGGGCGGCGGGGCCGGCCGGCATCTACCTCGACGGCGGCTTCGGCGTCGGCAAGACCCACCTGCTGGCCTCGACGTGGCACGCGGCCCCCGGGCCCAAGGCGTTCGGCACGTTCGTGGAGTACACCAACCTCGTGGGCGCCCTGTCCTTCCGCAAGGCGGTGGACCAGCTCAAGGAGTACACCCTCGTGTGCATCGACGAGTTCGAGCTCGACGACCCGGGGGACACCGTGCTGATGTCCCGCCTCATGCGCGAGCTGGCCGACGCCGGCGTGCGCCTGGTGGCGACCTCCAACACCCTGCCGGGCTCGCTCGGCGAGGGGCGCTTCGCGGCGCAGGACTTCAAGCGCGAGATCCAGGTCCTGGCCGACCAGTTCGAGGTCATCCGCGTGGACGGCGAGGACTACCGCCACCGCGGCCTCTCCGCCGCCCCGTCGCCGCTGGACGACGCCGCCGTCGAGGCCACCGCCCAGGAGAACTTCCCCGACGCGGGCGTGCTCGCCGTGGACGACTTCGCGGACCTCACCGCGATGCTCTCCCGCGTGCATCCCTCCCGCTACCGCGAGCTCGTCAAGGACGTGGACGTGCTCGCCCTCCACGACGTGCACACCATCACGGAGCAGGCCACGGCCCTGCGCTTCGTGGTGTTCGCGGATCGCCTGTACGACAAGGACGTGCCCGTCCTCGCCTCCGGTGTGCCCTTCGACGCCCTGTTCACGCAGGAGATGATGCACGGCGGGTACATGAAGAAGTACTTCCGCACGGTCTCCCGCATGACCGCCCTGGTCCGGGAGGGCCAGACGGGTGTGGCCGAGCACAAGTGAGCCGCCGCCCCTGACCGGCACGACGACGGCGCGCACCGAGGCGGGTGCGCGCCGTCGCCGTGTGCGGGGCAGGGTCAGTGCACGGCGCGGAAGCACAGCGCCGCCCGCTTGCCCGGCAGCTCGACCTCCCGGTCCACCGTGAAGCCCAGAGCCCGGGCGGTCTTCACGGCCCGCGTGTTGCGGACGTCCGGCTCGATCACGAGCCGACGCGTGCCGGGGCGTGCGCCCAACCAGTCCACAATGCTCCGGTAGGCCGTGGCGCGGGCGCGCCCCTGCAGGCCGCCGGGGGCGGTGATGAAATGGAATCCGAGGTCCCCGTCCCGCACCTCGTAGGCGCCGCCGACCTCCTCCGCGCGAGGGTCGTAGGTCTGCACGAGGGCCACGAGGGTCCCGCCGTGCCACACGAGGTGGTTCGCGTGGGTGGGCTGGAACTCGAGGAAGTCGTAGACCTCCTCGACGTCCTGCACGCTGTGCCCGCGCATCCCGTAGAACTCCGCCCGCGGCTCCGTGACGAGTGCGTGGATCAGCGGGGCGTCCAGGGCCGGGCGGACGCGCGTCATGGTCAGGCCCAACGCCCCGACGCCGACCTCGGCCACGATGCGTCCCGGAGGGGCCCCGCCGGGGACGGAGCGGGCGGGTGCGACGCCGCTGCCGGCGGACGGGGGGACGGGACCGGACGGCACGGGCAGCAGGCGGCCGGCGGCCCACGCGTCCAGCTGATCCGTCACGTGCCCGCCTCCGAGACCGGAGGCGCCGAACGGGACGACCCACCGGCTGCGGGTGCGGTCGCCGAGGTCGAACACGACCCGGGCCACTGGCCCGCGGTGGGTGCCGACGGCCAGGCCGGGGGCGTGCGAGGTGGCGCAGACCGCGTCCGCGGTGCCGCCCACCCGGACGGACCCGATCGTGTCGAGCACGTCGGCGAGCCCCGGCACATCCGGCCCGCCGGGATGCTCGTGCGTGAACAGGAACGGGGTCAGGGCATGCGCCGCACCCCACGTCCGAGCCGTGTCGTCGGGGCCCGGCGGCTCAGCGGCGTCGCCGACGGCGGCGACGGCGGCCCGCACGAGGTCCCTCGTCGACGCTGCGACCCCCAGGGCCGCGCGCAGCGGCTCCGGCCCGCGCTCGGCGAGCGCCGCGCCGACCCATGCGGCGGCGTCGCCCCACGGTGCCCACGGGCCGCCGAGCAGGGCCCGCGAGGCGGGCGGCAGGTGCGCGATCAGGGCGGCGGCCACCTCGTGCTCCACGAGGAGCCACCAGCGGGCCGCGGCCGATCCGGCGGCGGCGTCGCCGGCCCACGCCGGGACGGACTCCGCGGCCAGCACGTCGTCCGCGACGAGCGCGTCGACGGCGTCGGCGAGCCAGGCCCGCGGCGCGCCCGGGGTCCGGGTGTCCGTCTGCAGGGCGGCCATCGCGTCCACGGTCCGCTCCTGCGGTGCCAGCGCCTCGAGGGCCTCCCGGATGCGGCGGGACCGCCACGGCGCGCACGCGTCCACGGTGAGGCAGGCGGTGTCCGGGTGGGGCTCGTTGGCCGCCACCACGACGTCGTCCGCCGCGGCCGGCGCGGGCCAGCGCACCCAGCGCTGATCGAGGGACCCGTCGGCGGAGCCCCGGCCCAGCGCGGAGGCCCGCGCCGCACCCCAGGCCGAGCGTCGATCCCGGCGCCGCACGGCCCCGGCGTGCCGGGTGAGCACCGTCCGCCGGTCCGCGACGATCACGCGATTGACCGGCTCGACGTGCCCGTCCAGCACCGCGCAGGCCTCCGCGGCGCTCGCGGCCGTGAGCAGCCGGCGCGCGCTCGGCAGGCCGGTGTCGGCGCGGTCCCAGGCGGGGAACCGCATGCTCACCGGGCCGGCGCCGGGCACGTCCACGAGCCGCCCGCGCGGGGTGTGGGCCACCCGCACGTCCACGGGGTCGCCGCCGCGCACGTGCACCCGCTCGGTCCGGGCGTCGAGGACCTCCGGCCCCTCGGGGGCGTCCTCGAGGACCATCTCGAGCGAGGACACCATCGCCGAGGTCGTCACCCACGCGACGTGCTCGGACTGCCCCACATGCGGGACGCCCGGCACACCGGGGAAGGCCAGGCCGACGACGTCGACGCGGTCCCGGGGACGCTCGGCCTCCACCACGAGGCGCACCTGCTGGTAGACGCCGGGCAGCTCGAGCAGCCGGTGCGGGTCGGCGGCCACGAGCGGAGCGCCCTCGGCGCCGACGCGCACCGCCCAGGCGTTCGAGCCGTCCGCGTCGGGGCGCGGCGAGATCAGCGCCGCGGCGAGCGCGGGGAAGCGCTCGGCCAGCAGGGTGCGGAACAGGGCGGCCGGCGCGTTGGTCAGCCAGACGTTGTAGCCCAGGTGCAGGGCGAGCGCCGTGTGCGGGTCGAACGGCAGCGGCTTCACCCCGTGGGCGGCGAACTCGGGCGCGCGCCGGGCCCCGGCGTCCAGCCCCGCGTTCACGCCGTCGGCGAACCGGGTGAACCAGGCCCGGTCCTCCGCGTCGTCGAGGGCGTCGAACGCCCGGCGGGCCGCGCCGTCCAGGTCCATCTGCCGGGCGGCGACGTCGTTCGCCACCGCCGGCGGGCCGAACACCTCGGCGCCCATGCCGGTGACCCGGCGGTGCTCGCAGTCGACCTGCCAGGCCCGCTCCGTCGCCACGTGCCACCCCTGGAGGTAGGCCAGCTCGGGCAGGGACGCGGCCACGAGCGTCGGCACGCCGTGCGCGTCCCGGTGGCAACGGCCCGCCACGTCACCCGTCGCCGTCCCGGTCCACGCGTCCGCGCTCATGCCGCGGCGTCCTGCCGGAGCTCCGCCAGCGCGCGGCGCAGCGGCGCGGACACCGGGTTGGCCAGGCGACCGGCGTAGAGCAGCGAGCCCGACGGGTCCGTCAGGTCCACCATCTGCGTGGCGTTCCGCAGCTGCAGCCGGTTCAGGCACGAGTGCGCGAAGTCCTCCGCGTCCAGGCCGAGGCGCTCCACATCCGCGAGCCCCAGGGCCGTGTACTCGGCGAGGACCCGCCCCACCACGGCGTAGAACTCCTCCGCCGGCAGCAGGGCGTCCGCGTCCATCACGTCGGCCAGATGGCGCAGCACGCCGTCCAGCATGTCCGTGAAGAAGGAGAGGGAGAGGTCCTCGTCGGTGAGGTCGATGCGGATGCGCCGGGTCTGCTCCGTGAGCGGGACGCCGTCCGCGCCGACCACCACCTCCTCCCCGATGTCCTTGAGGAAGGCGCCGGTGACCCGTCCCTCCCGCAGGCGGAGCACGATGTTCTCCCCGTGGGGCATGAACACGGTCGAGTAGGCGGCGGCCAGATGCACCAGCGGGGTCACGTAGGCCGTCACCACCCCGTGCAGCCACTGCGCCGCCGTCAGCCCCGAGCGCTCCACGAGCGCCCCCGCCACGGAGCGGCCCCCGCCGTCCCGGTGCAGCAGCGCCGCCATGGTCATGACCCGTTCGCCCTCCGCCAGGCGCGGCAGCGGACTCTCCCGCCACAGGGCGGCGAGCATCTTCGTGTGAGGACCCTTCGAGCCCACGGCATGGAAGGCGTCCCCGGTGTACCCGGCCGAGGCGTACTCCCGCAGCACCCCGAAGCCCCACCTCGCGAGCAGGGGGTCGGAGTCCACGAGGTCGGCCACCACCGCGTTGATCGCCGGGGTGACGGACATGTACGCGGGGGAGAGGCCGCGCACGAACCCCATGTTCTGCACGGACAACGCCGTCTTCAGCTGCGGGGCGTGCGGGTCGCTCGCGTTGAACAGGGTGCGCACCGCCTGCATGGCCGTGAACGCGTCCGGGTCTTCGCCCACGTGCACCAGCCGCCCCGCGGCGAGGTCGGGGGCGAACGCCACCTGGATCCGGTGCTCCCACTGCCACGGGTGCACCGGGATCAGCGTGTACGCCTCCGGATCGACGTCGAGCGCCGCCGCCCGCTCCGCCCACAGGCCCGCCACCGCCTCGGTGATCGGCGGGGGCGGCGCCGGCACGGCGGCGCCCGCGCTCGCGGTCTTGGGCCAGGTCCACCGTCCCCCGAGCTCGGAGGGGAACGCGAGCCACACCGGGTGCAGCGCCCGCCCGCCCTCGGGGGCGAACATCGCGTACTCCGTGGCCCCCCAGCCGATGCGGCCGTTGGTGGCCACGAAGCCCGGGTGTCCCTCGCTCATGGCGGCCTCCACCGCCGTGTAGTCCGCGTCCACCAGGTCGGCGGCGGACGGGCGCTCGCCGGCCAGGGTGTGGCACCGGGCGGCGAAGGTGGAGGCGAGCTCCTCGAGATAGACGTCCAGCGCCTCGCCGGCCAGCCCGAGCACCTCGGCCGCGTCGAGGACGAAGCGGTCGACGGCCACCGCGTCCGGATCCCCGGCACGGCACACCGAGTCCGGATCCACGCCGAGGTGCTCGAGCGGGAGGGCACGCGCGGTGAACGTCCACCGCACCCCGCCCAGGGTGAGCGTGTAGGCGTGGCGGCCGGCGTCGTCGACCCGCTCGCCGCGCACCGGCGTCAGGAGCCGCTCATGGGTGAACTCGCGGATCGCCTTGGCGACGAGCAGCCGGTGGGCGTGCCGGGCGGTCGGCGCCGTCAGCGCGTCCAGGCGGGACGGGGAGGACGGGGGGACGGGGCTCGGGGAGGGTGAGGTCCAGCCCGGCGGCGAGGACGCCGATCCGGCTGGCAGTGAAGGACTCGGGCGTGGCGATCGAGAGCATCGCCGTCTTGGATCCCAGCGCCACGGGACCGAGCTCCGTGAACCCGGCGGCCAGGTTCTTCGCCCGGATGGCGGCGTTGCGCTCGTCCGGCTCGACGACGACGCGCCGCGCCCCCGGCTGGGCCAGGCACCAGCGCACCACCGCGGCCATCACCAGGTCCGTGGTCCCGGGCACCGGGGTGTCCGTCGGGGCGACGAGCACGTGCAGGCCGATGTCGCCGGGCGCGCCCGCATACCGTCCGGCCAGCTCCGAGTGGGCCGGGTCGTAGACCTCCACCAGGAAGGTCGCGGTCCCGTCCACGAGCCCCACGTGCGCGTGGTGGTGCGGGTGCGCGGCGATCGCCTCGTACTCGGCCACGACGTCGGCCAGGCCCGCCTCCGTCATCTCCCAGTACACGGCGTGCGGGGACGTCACCCACCGGTGCAGCAGCGGATGGTCCTGCGCGCCCACGGGACGGAGCTCCACACGACGGGCCGCGCTCGCGGCCGCACCGTCCACGGTGGTCTGCGGCGGCGTCACGGCGCTCACCGGACGCCCGCCGCGACGGCACCGAAGTCCTGGAACGCGATCGACTCGGCCTGCGCGTAGACCTCGCGGCCGGCGATCGTGCTGAGGATGCGGCCGCTGTGCTCCGCCGCCATGCCCAGGTCCGGGCCGGTGAGCCCCAGGGGCTGTTCGGCGGTGTTGTGCACGAAGATCCGGCGGCCGCTCACGTCGATCGCGTGGTCCGCGTTCGCCGTCGTCCGACCGTCCTCCACGCGCAGCAGGTGCCGCACCGGCTCCAGGAACGGATGGTCCGGGTGGCGGTAGCCCGTGCCCGCGACGACGCGGTCCACCACGTGCCGCGCGGTCACCCCGGTCTCCTCATCGCGCAGGGTGACCTCCACCCGGGGCGCGCCCTGGCCCGCGACCAGGCGGGCGTCCGCCACCGACGTGCCCGGCCACAGCCGGGCCGGGTCCAGCGGACCCACCTGGCGTTCGTACAGCGCGTGGTAGACGTCCTCGATCGTGTGCTCGCTGATCCCCTTGTACAGGGACCGGTGGGACGCGTTGATCTCATCCCGCCGCGCCCGGGGCAGAGTGGCGAAGTGCCGCTCATAGTCCAGCGAGGTCAGCTCGAGCGTCAGCTGGCCGACCTCCATGCCGAAGAACCGGGGTGAGCGCGTGACCCACGTGAGGTCCGGGTGGCCCGCGTTCAGCAGGTCCAGGGCGCACTCCGCCGCCGACTGACCGCTGCCCACCACCAGGACCGACCCGGCCTCAACGATGTCCTCGCGACGGCCCATGTACTCGCCCGTGTGCACCACGGGGGACGCGCCGACCCGGACCGCCTCCTCCGCGACGCGCGCGAGCGGCGCGGGCAGGGATGGCACCGTGCCCGTGCCCACCACCACGTGGTCGGCCCGGTGCGTGCTGGTCCCGGCCGCGGAGGCCGCCTCCACCACGAACTCGTCCGCCTGCTCGTCCCACCGCACCGCCGTCACCGTGGTCCCGTAGGCGATGCCGGGCAGCTGGGCTGCCACCCACGCGCAGTAGTCCGAGAACTCCCGCCGCAGCGGGTACCAGGAACCCCGGATGTAGAAGCGGTGAAGCCGGCCCATCGCCTTGAGATACGCCAGGAACGAGTACGGGGAGGTCGGGTCCGCGAACGTCACCAGGTCAGCGAGGAACGGCACCTGGATCTGCGCGCCCGGCAGCATCATGCCCGGGTGCCACACGAACGCGTCGCGGCTCTCCACCACCTCCACCTCGACGTCGGGCAGCGGGTGGGCCAGCGCGGCCAGGCTCAGGTCGAACGGGCCCAGCCCGATCGCGAGCACGCGGCGGGGGGACGTGGACGCCGGGCTCATGCGCACACCTGCTCTCCGTGCTCAACCACGCGCGCCGCGGACGGACGGGGTCCCGCCGACGAGGGAAGCGTGCAGGACACGGAGGCCGACGGGGCATGCGGACGGTTCCGCCCCGCCCCGCGCCTCCGGTGACGGCCGGCCCGCACCGCGTCGGCGTGCCGCAGCGCCGCCTCCTCCACGACGTCGACCAGCGCCTCCAGCTCGCCCGAGGTGACCGCGGGGTTCAGGATCGTGAACTTCAGATGGGGCACCCCGTCCACCACCGTCGTCGCGATCAGCGCGCGCCCGCCGGCCACCAGCTCCCGGTGCATCGCCGCCTGCACCGCCGTGCACTCCTCCTCCGACAGTCCCTCGGCCCGCACCCGGAACAGCACCGTCACCAGCGTCGGATCCTCCAGCACCGCGAACATCGGCCGGGCCCGCAGGATCCCGCACGCCTGCCGCGTGCGCTCGCGCGCCCCCGCGAACAGGGACGCCACCGCCTCGGCCCCATGCTCACGCAGCGTCAGCCACAGCTTGAGCGAATCGAACCGGCGGCTCGTCTGCAGCGACCGATCCGCCAAGTTCGGATGGACGCTGTCCTCCGGGTTCAGGTAATCCGCGTGCACCGTCACATGGCGCAGGCTCTCGGCATCCCGCACCACCAGCGCGCTGCAGGCCAGCCCCACGTAGAACGTCTTGTGGAAGTCCATCGTCACCGAGTCCGCACGGTGCAGTGCCGGCAGCTCGTGGCGCGTCGCCGCGCTCGCGGCGAGGATCCCGCCCACGGCCGCGTCCGCATGGACCCACATCCCGTGGCGTTCGGCGACGTCGGCGATGGCCGGCAGCCGGTCGATGGCGCCGCGGTCGGTGGTCCCCAGCGTCGCGACGACGGCCATCGGCACGGCACCGGCGGCCACCTCACGCTCGACCGCCGCGGCCAGGGCCCCGGGGTCCAGGCGCCCGGCGGCGTCGGTGGGGACGACGACCACGGCGTGGCGGCCCAGCCCGAGCAGGCCGGCTGCCTTGGCGATGCTGTAGTGCGTGGCCGCGCTGACGAAGACGCGCAGCGAGCCGAGCACCTCGGCGGGCAGGTCGGCGAGCCCGGCGTGGCCGGTGAGACGCTGCACGGCGCGGCCGCGGGCCAGCGTCATGGCCTGCAGGTTGGAGGCCGACCCTCCGGAGGTGAAGACGCCGTCGCCCGCGGCGAACCCGCACCAGCGTCCGACCTCGGCCAGGAGCCGCTGCTCCATGAGCGCCGCGGAGCGGGCCTGGTCCCAGGACTCGACCGCCGTGTTGAGCGCCCCGAGCACGGTGTCCGCTGCGGTGCTGGAGAGCAGGACCGGGCAGTTGAGGTGAGCGGCATAGCGCGGGTGGTGGTAGGCGGTGGTCTGGTGGGCGTAGAGCTCCGCGACCTCGGCGAGGGCGTCGTCGAGGCTGCCCGTCGGCTGCGAGAAGTCGACGGCGCCGACGGCGTCGGCCAGGTGCGTCGACGGGGTGTCCGGGTGGACCCCCGCGCGGTCGTAGGCGGTGTCGACGGCCACCCGGGCCGCCCTGCCGGTGGCGTCGAGGTAGGCGGCTGGATCGCCGAGTCCGAACAGGCGAGGGAGCATGGGAGGGCCTTCCGTGAGGGGGTCGTCGGCTCCGGGCGGCGTGCGCCACGGACGTCCCGCACAGTAGGGAAGCCTTACCTAAGAAAGCAAATACGCAACAATGACGTGACGTATTCAAAGGGAGGACTCCAGCAAAGGTGAGGCTCACCTATGATGACCGGATGACGAGCTCCTCCGTCCTCCCCCCGCCTGCCGCCCGTCCCTCGCGTGTCGAGGCCCTGCAGATGAAGGCCTACCGCGGGCTCGCGGCCCTCGGCCAGGCGATGCCCGTTGACCGCGACGAGTATCCGCAGTGGACCATGACGGTCCGCGCCACGTGGCTGCTCGCCCCCCGGCTGCGTCGTCTCACGTTCGCCGCGGAGGAGTTCCGCACGTTCACCCCGCAGGGCTGCGACGAGTACTTCGGGCTGCTCACCCCGCCCCCGGGGCGGGCGCTCGTGATGCCCGATCCCGCGGCGCTCAATGCGCGGCGAGCGGTCGGGCGGATCCCCGAGGACGTGCGGCCGGATCTGCGGTGGTACACGGTCGCCGAGCACCGGCCCTCCGTCGGTGAGATCGACGTCGACGTCGTCGTGCACGACCATGCGGGCCCCGCCGGCACGTGGGCGCGCACCGCACGTCCGGGCGACGTCGCCGGCTTCCGCACCGGGACGGGCGCCTATCGTCTGCCGGCGGCGGGGGAGTCGCACCTCGTGGTGGGGGACGAGACCGCAGTCCCGAGCATCGCCGCCGCCCTCGCCGCGCAGCGTCGCACGCCGCGCGGGGGCCGGATGGACGTCGTCCTGGAGGTGCCCGGCCGTGACCACGTCCCCGCCCTCGAGGTCCCGGAGGGCGCCACGCTCACGGTCCTGCACCGCGGAGACGCCGTGCCGGGCGCCCTGCTCACGCCGCACCTCGAGGACCTCCCCGCCGCGCCCCGCGACCACGTGTGGGCGTGCGGCGAGCAGTCGCTCGCGACGGCGGCGCGGCGGGTGATCGTCCGCCGCGGCATCGCACCGAAGCGCGCGATCATGTTCAGCGGCTACTGGCGGGTGGACGGCCCGCGGCTCTGATCCCGTCCGACGGTCGGCGTCCGTGCTCCGAGCACGAGGCCGACCGCACGCCCCGGAACGACGAAGGGCCCCTCCGCCAGGAGGGTCCCTTCGTGTGGGAGCGGATGACGAGATTCGAACTCGCGACCTCCACCTTGGCAAGGTGGCGCTCTAGCCAACTGAGCTACATCCGCCTGAGTCGATCCTCACGGATCGTCTCCGTGCGCGATACTGGGTTCGAACCAGTGACCTCTTCCGTGTCAGGGAAGCGCGCTACCGCTGCGCCAATCGCGCTCGTCCACCTCCGAAGAGGTGGTGAACATGCCGCCACTCCCGGTCGGAGAAGGCTGCGAGGTCGGGACGGGATTCGAACCCGCGTATACGGCTTTGCAGGCCGCTGCCTCGCCTCTCGGCCACCCGACCAGGGGTGAAGGTTGAGCGAGCGGATGACGAGATTCGAACTCGCGACCTCCACCTTGGCAAGGTGGCGCTCTAGCCAACTGAGCTACATCCGCGCGTCGGTGCCGCCGGGATCCGCTCGTCCGAGCCGCTCACCTGCGTTTTCCAACGAGAAAGAACTCTAGGCCATCTCCGCCCGGATGCAAAATCGGCGTCCGGAGGCGTGTCGGGCCACCCCGTCGGGGGTCCGGGGACCCTGCCAGAATGGCTGACCATGACCCAGCCACGCCTCGCGCATCAGACCCCCCACGGACGCATGTACGCGCGCTCCCTCTCGGGCCTGCCCGAGGTCCCGTCCATCACCACCGTGATCGGCATGGAGAAGACGGACCTGGACGGCTGGGTCGGGTGGATGGCGGCCCAGTCCGTGACCCAGGATCCGCGCCTGGCGGAATCGGTGGGCTCCGCGGCGCGCCTGAAGCAGGTGGCCCGGCAGTCCGCCGACGCCGCCGCCCGCTACCGGGACGCCGCGGCCGAGCGCGGGGACCGCGTGCACGACTACGCCGAGCAGGTGGCCCAGCGCGCCCTCGGCCGCCCCCACACCATGGCGGAGGCCCGGGCCCGGCTGATCGAGCACGGCGAGGGCGCCTACGCGGACCGCTTCGACGAGTGGTGGGACCTCTACGACGTCCGGCCGATCGCGGCCGAGATCACCGTCTGGAACCACACGGTGGGCTACGCGGGCACGCTGGACCTCGTCGCCCGGATCGGCGGCCGGCTGTGCCTGATCGACTACAAGACGAAGGGCACGGGGCGGGACGGACGGGTCAAGGCGCTCGATCCCAAGGTGGTCATGCAGCTGACCGCCGGCCTGAAGGCGGAGGAGTCCCTGGTGGACCCCGAGGCCGGCACCTGGGAGGAGTGGCGGCACGGCCAGGCCGAGATGCTGCTCGGCGTCGCCCTGGGGGAGACCGAGGTCGCCGTGCACCAGGCCAACCCGGGCGTGCTGCCCCGCCACTGGCACAAGTTCTGGGCCCTGCGCCAGGTCTGGAAGCACGCGCAGGCCGTGGACGACGCCGGCCCCGCGCTCCGTGTCATCGGCCCCCCTCCGCCGTCGGTCCCGGTGTCGGCGGCCACCGGCCTGCAGGCCGTGCGCGCCGCGGCGTTCGGCGGCGGCTCCCACGCCGCCCCGGACGTGGCGCCCGACGGGTCGTCGTCGCGCCCGGCGTCTGCCGAGGGCGGCGATAGGGTGACGGCGTGACCGTCCTGCCCGTCCGCACCGTCCCCGACCCCGTCCTGCGCACCGCCGCGTCGCCCGTGCCCCCGGGCGCGGATGTGCGCGCCCTCGTGGCGGACATGATCGAGACGATGCACGCCGTCGGGGGCGTGGGCCTGGCCGCGCCCCAGGTGGGCGTGGGCCTGCGCGTCTTCGTGTTCGACGTCGCCGGCGTCGCCGGGCACGTGGTCAATCCCGTACTCGAGACCGCCGGCCAGGCGCTGCGGGAGCCGGGCGAGGGGTGTCTGTCCGTGCCCGGGCTGCGCTACCACCCGGCGCGCGCCGCCGAGGCCGTCGTCCGCGGCACCGACGTGGACGGGAACCCGGTGGAGCACCGGGGGACCGGCCTGCTCGCCCGCTGCCTGCAGCACGAGACCGACCACCTCGACGGGATCCTCTACGTCGACCGCCTCGACGGCGAGGAACGCCGTGAGGCCCGCCGCCGCATGCGCGCCGGCGAGGTGGACCACGCCGCTCGCCGCATCGGGGCCGAGCGCGCGGCCGCCGTCAGCTCGGTCTTCGGCGCCCCCGCCGCCCCCGCCGCCGGAACAGGAGCAGGTCTGGATGCGGACACGACATCCACGACCATCCTGGGCACGGAGGTGATGCCGACCTTGGAGACCTGACCGACTCAAGCCCCCACCGCCTCGAAGACGGTTACACCACTTCCAGGGACTTGACCCAAGCGGCCGGGCTGACCCTGGCCCAGATCGGTCAGGTGCTGGACATCCGCGACCGGGGGCAGGCCCCCTGCCGGCACGTCACCGACCTGCTCGACACCCGCCTTGATGTGATCGACCGGCAACTCGCCGAGCTCGCGCAGCTACGCACCACGATCGCCGACCTGCGCGAGGACGCCGCCGCCGGCGACCCGGCCACGTGCTCCCCCGAGGATGTCTGCCGCTACCTGTGACACCGAAGTTCACGGGCCCGTGGCAGCGCATGGCGGCCCACTCTGTTGCGTTGGGGTGTTAGACCTTTCGCAACGGTTCTGTTGCGCGGGGTGCACCCTATCGCGACGCCTATTCCTCCGGCCTGCCGTCGGCCGCTGTCCCGGTGAAGGATCGGCTTGCGGAACGTGAGCCTCACTCGCAGCGCCCTCTTGCCCGCGTGCTTGGAGGCCGCCACTGAGCTCCGACAGAACCCCGCCATATAGCGGCGCAAGCCACACATGACACCGGGCGGCACACCGAGCAGCCGCCACAAACGACCGATTTAGCCGTTACACGCCCGTGAGTCGGAGCATGACTGAGCCCATTGAGGCCGGAATGGGGGGCGAGGCCACTGTGCCGATTCTGATTCTTTGTCCACACCACCGCGGGGGCCGTTTCAGCGGCCCCCGCGGTGGTGTTGCCGAGGTGTGGACTCAAGCCGCGCGGGGCAACACTCCGCGCAAGACGTCGGTGAGGGTGACGACCCCAGTGAACCGGTTGTCCTGGGTTACTGCGGCCAGCTGGCGGCTGTTGCGGCGCATGGAGGCAAGTGCTTCGTGCAACGGTGTGGTGGAGGGCAGCGTCAGAGCCTGCTGGATAAGCGGCTGGATTGGCGCAGAAGGCTCCATCGTGAGGGTGTCCCGCACGTGGACGACGCCCGGAACGCTCTCAGGGGTATGGTCCGGCTGGACCAGGATACGCAAGTGCCCTGAGCACGCAGCGGCATTCTGGACCGCCTCGACGTCGGCGTCGGGGGCGACCTTGACCGGGTGCTGACCCTGGGGGAGGAGGTCCCCGAGAGTGAGGGTCTGAAGGTCCAGGGCACCGGCCAAGGCTTCATGGTTCTGCCGGTCCAGGGTGCCGGCGGCGGCGGAGTGCTCAACCAGCTGACGAATGGCCGCTGCGTCGTAGCCGCCCACGGCGGCTTGGTCCACGGGGGTGACGCCGCTGAGGGTCACCAGGCGGTTGGCCAGCCGGTTGGCCAGCAGCAGCAGGGGGCGAACGGTCCAGACGAAGGCGCGTGCGGGCACGGCCACGGCTTTGGCTGCGGTCTCGGGGTGGGCAATGGCCCAGGACTTGGGGGCCATCTCCCCGATGACCAGGTGAAGGAAGGTCACGGCCAGCAAGGACAGGACGAAGGAGGCGGTTCCGGCTGCCGCTGCGGGGATGCCCCAGTCCTCCAGGACGGGGCCGAGCCATGCGTCGACGGCCGGCTTGGTGATCGCCCCCAGGGCGAAGGTGCACAAGGTGATGCCCAACTGGGCTGCGGCGAGCATGAGGGTCAGCTCGTCGACTCCCTTGAGAGCGGCCCGCGCGGCGCGGCTGCGTCCTGCCTCGGCCTCTAGCCGGTGCCGGCGGGCGCCCAGCAGGGAGAACTCCATGATGACGAAGATCGCGCTGAGCACGATCAGCGCTGTGGTCACGAGCATGACGATCAGTGGACCGTGCATCATCGCTCCTCGTCCGTGGTGGCGTCGGGCTGGGCCTCGTGGGCGGCATGGCTGCCGGCGGTGTCAGAGCGGGGCACCTCGATGAGGTGGATCCGCAGTCGAGCCGGGACCCTGCGTTGGATGGAGAGGACCTCGACCTGCAGGTGGCGGTCGTAGACCTCCTCAGCCCCGAAGTCTCGTGGGTCCTCGGGCAGGTCGATCGTGATGACCTCGCCTTCCCGGGGCAGACGGCCCAGAGCGTCGATGGTCAGACCGGCGGCGGACTCGGCCTCGGTCACGGGCAGGGGGTGCCCGACGAGGCGCTCGAGCTCGTCCAGGTGGGCCTCTGCGCTCAGGACCCAGGAGTGCAGGCCTGTGGCGGTGATCTCCTCCTGGGGGTGCAGGTCGTGCTCGTCCGTGAGCTCGCCCACGAGCTCCTCCGCGAGGTCTTCCACTGTGAGCACGCCGACGAAGCCGCCGAACTCGTCCACGATGCACGCCATCTGCTGCCCTGAGCCGTCGAGCTCCCGGGCTGCGTCGGGCAGGGACATCATCGTGGGCAGCACCAATGCAGGGCGCATCAGGGCGGACACGGGGGTGTCCGGGGCCATCCGGGTCTCACCGAGCAGGTCGGTGAGGTGGACTACCCCGAGCGGTTCGTGTTCGTTCGAGATCACCGGGTAGCGGGTGTGGCCGGTGGCCATCAGGTCGCGCACCTGAGCCAGGGAGGTCTGGGGCTGAACCTCGTCCACACGCGAGCGGGGCACCATCGCGTGCTGCACGTCCTGGTCTGGGAAGTCCAGCACCCGGTCGATCAGGACGGAGACCTCCGCGGGCAAGGATCCGGAAGCTCTGGAGTCCAGGGCAATGCGGTCCAGGTCCTCGGCGGAGGCGGTGCTGTCGACGTCGTGCACTGGCTCGATGCGCAGGAGCTTGAGCAGCACCTCGGCCGCCTTGTCGAAGACCCAGATGAGCCAGCCGAACAGGCCGAGGTAGATCTGTGTGGGCCGGGCCAGAGCGCGGGCCAGGGGCTCGGGGTTGGCGATGGCCAAATTCTTGGGGTATAGCTCGCCGATGATCATCTGCACCAGGGTGGCCACCACCAGTACGCCCAGCGTGGAGATGGCGATGACCACTTCAGAAGGCAGTGCGGTGCCGCCGAGCAACTCGGTCAGGGCCGCACCCACCATCGGCTCTGCCACGTAGCCCACCATGAGGCCTGTGACCGTGATCCCCAGCTGCGCGCCGGAGAGCATGAAGGAGGTGCGGCGAGTGACCTGCAGTGCGCGGGCGGCGGCGCGGTCGCCGGCCTTGGCAGCGGTCTGCAGGCGGACGCGGTCTACAGACATGTACGCGAATTCCTGGGCCACGAAGAAGCCGTTGGCGGCGATGATCGCCAGGATGATGAGGGATCCGAGGATCAGTGTCAGGACTGGATCCATGCCTGAGTCACCTCCCCACGAGGTGCAGGCGACCCCGCCAGCTGCGGGGTGGGGTGGGGGTGACGCTCGGACTGTCACCAGGGCAGGCGGCTGGGCCGTCGCTCATGTATTCAGGGGCTCCATAAAGGGTCGAATGAATAATGGCGGCACATTACCACCGGTAACCGGTCGCAGGGCAAGGTGGGGTGTGGCCTCGCCGCCGACATCGGGCATCTGCCCGCCAGGATGTCCAGCCGGGTATACCCCTTTACACGCCCCGTCCGCCCACGAGAGCATCACGTCAGAAACGGTCCCAAACCGAGCTGTTGGACAGAAGTGTCGGAGGGTCTGAGACGTGGTGGGACAGACCGTCGGGTGCGTGTGAGGCCACCCCCGTGGGAGTCGGCCGACGCCCCGCACCCACGAACGTCGGCTCACGTCAGGGCGAGCATGGCGACGCGCCGAGGGGACGGGCGCCGAAGCCTTCTCCCGATAGAACGAGCACGTGGCGAGCCGGTGGTTGAGGGGGCCCGGCACCAGGTCTGCGACGAAGGCCCATGAGGATCTCCAGCCCCGGAAGCCAGGCTCCAGCGCTGGGCAGCTCGGCACTGCTGGGCAGCCGAGCCATCTCCACGAGCTGCGCATCACCGGGATCCCGCTCCCATTCCATGCCTTCCACCGCATTGCCCGTGGCCACCCGCCAGCGGGAGAGGATCTTCTGCGCTCGCTGCAACCGGGCGCTCACTCGGTGTGCGGGACGGGATGGGTCGCCTTCATCGTGGTGGGTCATGCTCCAGTTCGCGGGTCCGAGCGCGGGGCTCTGCTCCTCGTCCGGGAAGGGGAGGAGGGCCACGACGGCTACCCCCAGATCCTCTCGCCGCATCATTCCTGTTCCCCGTCGGCGACGTGGGCGCGGCCGCGCCGCCCGCCGGTGACCTCCAGGGCCTGGACCCGAGGCCCGGACGCGTGGACAGTCGACGAGATGGATGTGTGCGTCGCGGAAGAGATCTGGTGCGGTGGGCCCGGGCGGGGTTCGGGGCAGTGATCGACCTGGTGGTGTCTCAGGTGTGCAAGGAGCGGTGTCGTCGCTGGGGTCAGAAACGAGCGTGTCGTGCCCACCTGTCGGAGGTCGCCCGGGCCATGCGTGCGGACCGGACGGGCACGTTCAGCCCGTCATCCCCACGTCCACGGCCGCCTCGCGCGCGTGCCCCGATGGGAGTGAAGGAACGTGCAGACATGGGAGGGGGAGGACGCTGAGCGGCCGGCACGTCCCACGTGGGCCCGTAGGTGCAGCGCGTGGCGAAGACCCCGCCGTCCCGTACGTCACAATGACCGACTCCGGTCTGGGCTGGAGGGGCAGGGTCGCTAGGGTGGTCCCGTGAAGACCTTCGACGAGCTGTACGCGGAACTGACGCGCAAGGTGCAGGAGCGCCCCGAGGGCTCCGGCACCGTGGCCCAGATCGACGCCGGCGTCCATGCGATCGGCAAGAAGGTCGTCGAGGAGGCGGCCGAGGTCTGGATGGCCGCCGAGTACGAGTCGGATGAGGCCGCCGCCGAGGAGATCTCGCAGCTGCTGTACCACGTGCAGACCATGATGATCGCCCGCGGCATCAGCCTCGAGGACGTCTACCGCCACCTCTGAGGCCGCCGGCCCCGTTCCCCGCCCGCCGCACCGCACCCCGAGGAGACCGACGCGTGCTGCGCATCGCCGTGCCCAACAAGGGCGCCCTGTCCGAGTCCGCCCGCGAGATCCTGACCGAGGCCGGCTACCGGCAACGCCGAGACTCCCGCGAGCTCGTCCTCGTGGACCCCGAGAACAACGTCGAGTTCTTCTACCTGCGTCCCCGGGACATCGCCGTCTACGTCGGCCAGGGCACCCTCGACGTCGGCCTGACCGGCCGCGACCTGTTCTGCGACGCGCAGGTGGGAGACACCGCCGAGGAGATCATGGCGCTCGGCTTCGGCCGCTCCGTGTTCCGTCTCGCCGCCCCCGTCGGCTCCTTCACCTCCGCCGAGCAGCTCGCCGGCAAGCGCATCGCCACGAGCTACGACGGCCTGCTCTCCGACTACCTGGCCCGCACCGGCCTGGACGCCACGGTGGTGCACCTCGACGGCGCCGTGGAGTCCTCCGTCAAACTCGGCGTGGCGGACGCGATCGCCGACGTCGTGGAGACCGGCAGCACCCTGCGCGCCGCCGGCATGGAGGTCTTCGGCGAGCCCATCCTCGACTCGGAGGCCGTGCTGATCGGCCGCGCGGGGGAGCGCCCCGAGGGCCTCGACGTGCTGCTGCGCCGCCTCAAGGGCGTGCTCGTGGCCCGCCGCTGGGTCATGATCGACTACGACATCCGTCGTGACCTGCTGGAGGCGGCCACCGCGGTCACCCCGGGGCTGGAGTCACCGACGGTCTCCCCGCTGCGGGACGAGACGATGGTCGCCGTGCGCTCCATGGTCCGCAAGCCGGACGCCAACCGCGTCATGGACGAGCTGTACGCCCTGGGCGCCCGCGGCATCCTGATCTCCGCGATCCACGCGATCCGCCTCTGACGGCCCGCGTCGTCCCGCCCGAGCCCCCCCCGAGACGAAGGAGCCGACGTGAGCCTCGCCGTGCGTGTCATCCCCTGCCTGGACGTGGACGCCGGGCGCGTGGTCAAGGGCGTGAACTTCGAGAACCTGCGGGACGCGGGCGATCCGGTCGAGCTCGCCCGCCGCTACAACGCCGCGGGCGCCGACGAGATCACGTTCCTCGACGTCACCGCCTCCACCTCGGACCGCGCCACGACCTACGACGTCGTGACCCGCACGGCAGAGGAGGTCTTCATCCCGCTGACCGTGGGCGGCGGCGTGCGCACCGTCGAGGACGTGGACCGGCTGCTGCGCACGGGGGCGGACAAGGTCTCCGTCAACACCGCGGCCGTGGCCCGGCCCGAGGTGATCACGGAGATCACCCGGCGCTTCGGGTCCCAGGTCCTCGTGCTCTCCCTCGACGCCCGGCGCACGGAGGACCCGGGATGCGCCTCCGGCTATGAGGTCACCACCCACGGCGGCCGCCGGGGCACCGGCATCGACACCGTCGCCTGGTGCCGGGAGGCCTCCGAGCGCGGGGTGGGGGAGATCCTGCTCAACTCGATCGACGCGGACGGCACCCGCGAGGGCTTCGACCTGGAGATGATCCGGGACGTGCGCGCCGTGACGCGGGTGCCGCTGATCGCCTCCGGCGGCGCCGGCGAGCCCGAGCACTTCCCGCCCGCCGTCGCGGCCGGTGCGGACGCGGTGCTCGCCGCCTCCCTGTTCCACTTCGGCCCGGACGACATGCTCGCCCGCGTCAAGGACGCCCTGCGGCAGGCGGGGCACACCGTCCGCTGACCCCGGCGGCCACGCCCCGCTCCGGCTCCCTAGACTGGACCTCCATGAGCATCTCCCCGCCCGACGACCTCGTGGCCACCGTGACCTTCGACGACCGGGGCCTGGTGCCCGCCATCGCCCAGCAGGAGGGCACCGGCGAGGTGCTCATGATGGCGTGGATGAACGAGGAGTCCCTGCGCGCGACGCTCGAGACCGGCTGGGCCACCTACTGGTCCCGCTCGCGCGGCGAGCTGTGGCGCAAGGGGGAGACCTCGGGCCACCTGCAGCGGGTGCGCGCGGTCCACGCGGACTGCGACGGCGACACCCTGCTGCTCACCGTGGACCAGACCGGCCCCGCCTGCCACACGGGCACCCGCACCTGCTTCACCGGCCGCGAGATCGTCATGCCGGCGGCCGCCGTCGACCCCGAGGAGGCCGCCCGATGACCGCCGCCACCACTCCCTCCCGTGCGGAGTTCCTGCGTCTGGCGGACACCGCCCGCGTGATCCCCGTGGTCCGCACGGTGCTGGCGGACGGCCTCACGCCGCTGGCGATCCATCGGCGCCTGGCCGGCTCCCGCCCCGGCACCTTCCTGATGGAGTCCGCCACCCCGGGCGCGGCGTGGTCCCGGTACAGCTTCATCGGGGCCGGCTCATCCGTCACCCTGACCTCGCGGGACGGCGAGGCGCACTGGCAGGGCACCCCGCCCGAGGGGCTGCCCACGCAGGGCCGCGCCCTGGACGTGCTCGCCGCGTGCCTGCGCCTGCTGCGCACGGACGTGCGCGCCGAGGTCGGAGGCGCTCTGCCGCACCTCGTCTCCGGCATGGCCGGCTTCCTGGGCTGGAGCACGGTCCGCGCGTGGGAGCGCCTGCCGCACCCGCCCGAGGACCACCTCGGCCTGCCCGACCTCGCGATGAACCTCGTCACCGACCTGGCCGTGCACGATGCCCTGGACGGCACCGTGACGCTGATCGCCAACGCGGTGAACGGCAACGGCCTGGCCACCGGCGCGGACCGCGCCTACGACGACGCGCTCGCCCGCCTGGATGCCATGGTCGAGCGCCTGGCCGCCCCGGCCGCGGACCCGGTCAGCGACGTCCCGCGCCGCTGGCTCGAGGCGGACGCGGACGGGGTCGCCGCCCAGGCCGAGGACCGGTGGGGTGCCGAAGGCTTCCGCGAGGCCGTCGCGAAGGCCCAGCGGGCGATCCGTGACGGCGAGGTGTTCCAGGCCGTCGTCTCCCGCCGCCTCTCGGTCACCACGGACGCCACCGGTCTGGACGTGTACCGCGTCCTGCGCACGGTGAACCCGAGCCCCTACATGTACCTCTTCTCCTTCGAGACCCCGGACGGGGAGCCGTACGAGATCGTGGGCTCCTCGCCCGAGGCGCTCGTCACCGTGCGGGACCGCCGCGTGGTCACCCATCCGATCGCCGGCTCACGGCGGCGCGGGGCCACCGAGAAGGACGACCGCCTCCTCGGCAAGGACCTGCTGGAGGACGAGAAGGAGCGGGCCGAACACCTCATGCTCGTGGACCTCTCCCGCAACGACCTCTCGCGCGTGTGCCGCCCCGGCACCGTCGAGGTCACCCAGTTCATGGAGCTCGAGGCGTTCAGCCACATCCTCCACCTGGTCTCGCACGTGGAGGGCCGCATGCGCGACGACGTCGACGCGCTCGACGTCCTCCGCGCCGCCTTCCCCGCCGGCACGCTGTCCGGCGCCCCGAAGCCCCGCGCCCTGCAGCTGCTGGACGAGTGGGAGCCGACCGAGCGCGGGCCCTACGGCGGCGTCGTCGGCTACTTCGACCTGGCGGGCAACATGGACATGGCGATCAACATCCGCTCGGCCACGCTGCACCGCGGCCAGGCACATGTGCAGGCCGGCGCCGGCATCGTCGCCGACTCCGATCCCGACGCCGAGACCGCCGAGACCGTCACCAAGGCGACGGCGCCGCTGCGGTCCGTGCTGACCGCGGGCGAGCTGGGGCAGGCGTGATGCGCCGCCGCACCGTGGTCCTCGCCGCGCTGGCCGCCGGCGCGCTCGTGCTGCTCACGGCGGGCCGCACCTGGGTGACCGCCACGGGCCTGTCCGGCGGGATCGCCTCCGAGGCGACGACGTCGGGCGGCGCCGCCGCGCCCGTCGCCACCGCCATGGCCCTGGTCGTGATGGCCGGTGCCCTCGCCCTGACCACCGCCCGGCGCCTCGGCGCCGTGATCGTCGGCGTGCTCATGGCGCTGGCTGGGGTCGTGATCGCCTCGACCTCGGTCACCGCCGCCCTGGATCCGGCGACGACGGCGGCCGCCGCGGTCGCCGACGCGACCGGGACCACTGCGCTCGCGCAGGACTACGCCGTGACGGCGTGGCCGTGGGTCGCGGCGGCTGGCGGCGTCCTCGCGGCGCTGTGCGGCGTCGTGGCGGCACTGGCGGGCCGTGGCTGGCGTTCGTCCCGGCGCTACGAGAAGGCGCCTGCGGCCTCCGAGCCCGGCCCGGCCGCCGCCGGGGAGCAGCCCGCGCAGTCCGCCCGCGAGGCGGCCCAGCGCCGGCGCGTGGACCAGATGGACGCGTGGGACGAGCTGTCCCGCGGCAACGACCCCACGTGAGTGCCCGTCTCTCGGACCGCCCCGCACCGCCCGGGTCGTCCCGGGTCACGCGGGCCCGGTCCCGTGCCCGCATGGCACAATGAGGGACAGTCGTCATGTACACCACGCACCAGTGAGGGACAGCCATGAGCCACACCGCGAACACCGCGCACACCGAGCCCACCACCCGTCGCGCCGCCCGCCGCGGCGCCGTCGAGGACGTCGTCGTCACCGAGGACGGCCTGGTGCTCAACGACCCGACCCACCTCGAGCTGCCGGGCCACGGCAACTCGCCCGGCGCGTGGGCCATGGTGGCGCTCGTGCTCGTCGGCTTCGTGGCCGGCTGCGTCGGCCTGCTCGCCGACTGGAGCGTCGTCGTGTGGATCGGGCTCGCCCTGATGGCCGTGGGCGTCGTCGTGGGCATCGTCGCCGGCAAGGCCGGCGCGGGTCGCGGCCAGCACGGTCACTGATCCGCGTGTCCGTCCTCCAGGAGATCATCGACGGCGTCCGTGAGGACCTCGAGCCTCGCCGCCGTGCCCTGCCCGAGGCGCGCCTGTCCGAGCTGGTGGCCGCCGCCCCCGCGCCGCGTGACGCCCACGCGGCCCTGCACGGCGGACGCACCGACCCCGCGGGGATCCGGGTGATCTCCGAGGTGAAGCGGGCGAGCCCCTCCAAGGGGGCGCTCGCCGAGATCCCCGAGCCGGCCACCCTGGCCCGCGCGTACGAGCGCGGCGGCGCCAGCGCCGTCTCCGTGCTCACCGAGGCCCGCCGCTTCGGCGGCAGCCTGGCCGACCTGGACGCCGTGCGTGCCGCCGTCGATCTGCCGGTCCTGCGCAAGGACTTCACCGTCACCGAGTACCAGATCCACGAGGCCCGCGCCCACGGGGCCGACCTGGTCCTGCTGATCGTGGCCGCCCTCGACGACGCCGAGCTGGCCGGCTTCCTGCAGCTCACCGAGTCCCTGGGCATGCACGCCCTCGTGGAGGCCCACACGCCCGAGGAGATCGAGCGCGGCGTCGCCGCCGGCGCCCGCATCCTCGGCGTCAATGTGCGCAACCTCAAGACCCTCGACGTCGACCCGGCCCGCTACGCCGCGCTGGCCGACGGGCTGCCCGAGGACGTCGTCCGGGTCGCCGAGTCGGGCGTCGAGTCCGAGGAGCAGATCAAGGCCTACGCCGCCGCGGGCGCCGACGTCGTGCTCGTGGGCGAGGCCCTCGTGCGCCACGGCGCCCCCGAGGAGGCGCTGCGCGCGTTCCGCGCCGCGTCCCTCACCGTCCGCTGACCGAACCAGACCCGAGGAGCGTGGTCGCCATGAGCGCCGACCGTCCGAGCACCGAGCCCGCGATCGAGTTCGAGGGGCCGTATCAGGGTCAGGCCGGGCCCTACTTCGGCGACTACGGGGGGCAGTGGATGCCCGAGTCCCTCATGGCCGCGCTGCAGGAGCTCACCCGCACCTACGAGGAGGCGCGGCAGGACCCCGCCTTCGAGGCCGAGCTGCGGACCCTGTTCCGGGACTACGTGAACCGGCCCTCCCTGCTGAGCGAGGTGCCGCGGTTCGCCGCGGACACCCCCGGCGTGCGCATCTTCCTCAAGCGCGAGGACCTCAACCACACCGGCTCGCACAAGATCAACAACGTGATCGGCCAGGCGCTGCTCGCCCGCCGCATGGGCAAGACGCGTCTGATCGCGGAGACCGGCGCCGGCCAGCACGGCGTGGCCACGGCGACGGCGGCCGCGCTGTTCGGCATGGAGTGCACCGTGTACATGGGGGAGGAGGACACCCGCCGCCAGGCCCTGAACGTGGCCCGCATGCAGATGCTCGGCGCTGAGGTGATCCCCGTGGCGATCGGCGCCCGCACCCTCAAGGACGCGATCAACGAGGCCCTGCGGGACTGGGTCGCCTCCGTGGACACCACGCATTACCTGATGGGCACGGTCACGGGCCCGCACCCGTTCCCCGCCATGGTGCGCTACTTCCACTCCGTGATCGGCGAAGAGGCCCGCGAGCAGATCCTGGCGCAGGCCGGCCGCCTGCCGGATGCCGTCGCGGCGTGCGTGGGCGGCGGGTCCAACGCGATGGGCCTGTTCCACGGCTTCCTCGACGACCCTGGGGTGGAGCTCTACGGCTTCGAGGCCGGCGGCGAGGGCCTCGAGACCGGCCGCCACGCCGCGTCCATCACGCTCGGACGCACCGGCGTGCTGCACGGCGCCCGCACGTACCTGATGCAGGACGAGGACGGGCAGACGATCGACTCCCACTCGATCTCCGCGGGCCTGGACTACCCGGCCGTCGGCCCGGAGCACGCCTTCCTGCACGACACGGGCCGCGCCGTCTACGAGCCGGTCTCGGACACCGAGTGCATGGACGCCTTCCTCCGGCTCACGCGCACCGAGGGCATCACGCCCGCCATCGAGTCGGCCCACGCCCTGGCCGGCGCGCTGCGCCTGGCCCGCCGCTGGGCGGACGAGGGCCTCGTGGGGCCGGACGCCCCGGAGGGTCAGGAGCGGATCATCATCGTGAACCTCTCCGGCCGCGGGGACAAGGACGTCGCCACCGCGGCGGCCTGGTTCGGCCTCGGCACGGCCACGGAGGAGAAGGACCCGCTCGAGGAGATGACCCCCGGAGAGGAGCAGTGACCGGCATGACCGTGCACTCCAAGACCGCCGCGGCCCTGGATGCCGCGAAGGTGGCCGGCCGCACCGGCCTCGTCGCCTTCCTGCCGGCCGGCTACCCGTCCGTGGACGAGTGCGTCGAGGCCGTCGTCGCCGCCGCGGACAACGGCGCCGATGTCATCGAGCTGGGCCTGCCCTACACGGACCCCGTGATGGACGGCCCCGTGATCCAGGCCGCGACCCAGGCCGCCCTGCAGGCGGGTTTCCACGTGGCCGACGTCTTCGACATCATCCGACGGGTGACCCAGCGCACTGACGCCGCGGTGCTGGTGATGACGTACTGGAACCTCGTGGACCGCATGGGCGTCGACGAGTTCGCGCGCCGCCTCGCCGAGGCCGGGGGCGCCGGTCTCGTCACCCCTGACCTCGTGCCCGAGGAGGCCGGCGCCTGGATGGAGGCCTCGGACCGTCACGGCCTGGACCGCGTGTTCCTCACCGCGCCCTCGTCCACGGACGAGCGGGTGCGCCTCACCGTCGACTCCTCCCGCGGCTTCGTGTACGCGGTGTCGGTCATGGGCGTCACCGGCACCCGCGACGCGGTGTCCACCGTCGCCGAGACCGTGGTCCGCCGGGCCCAGGATGCCGGGGCGGAGCACGTGTGCGTCGGCCTCGGCGTCTCCCAGGCCGCGCACGTCCGCGAGATCGGCGCCTACGCCGACGGCGCGATCGTCGGCACGGCCCTGGTGCGCGCGCTGACGGACGGCGGGCCGCAGGCCGTCGGCGCCCTCGCCCGCGAGCTGGCCGCCGGCGCCGTCCGGGAGGGCTGAGCATGACCGCCCTGGCCTCCCTGGCGTCCCCCGCCGCCC
>NZ_JABFAZ010000041.1:0-4877 GCF_017168505.1 Micrococcus sp. KRD077
TCACCGCCCCCTCCCTCCCGGAGATCCTCCCCAGCTACGTCGCCGGCAGCTGGTGGACGCCGTCGCACCCGTCCAAGGTCACCGACGTGAGGGACGCGAACACCGGCGCGCGCCTGACCGGCGTCTCCACCGACGGCCTCGACACGGCCGCCGCCATCGAGCACGCCCGCACCGTCGGCCAGCAGGCCCTGGGCGAGCTGACCATCCACGAGCGCGCCCTCAAGCTCAAGGAGCTCGCGCTCTTTCTGAACTCCCGCGTCCAGGAGCTCTACGACGTCTCCTTCGCCACCGGCGCCACGCAGCGCGACCACGCCTTCGACGTCGACGGCGGCATCGGCACCCTCTTCACGTTCTCCGGCAAGGGCCGCCGCGAGCTACCGAACTCCACCGTGATCATCGACGGCGACGTGGAGCCCCTCTCCCGCGACGGCTCCTTCATCGGCGAGCACATCTACCAGCGCATCCCGGGCGTGGCCGTGCAGATCAACGCGTTCAACTTCCCCGTGTGGGGCATGCTCGAGAAGTTCGCCCCGGCCTTCGTCGCCGGCGTGCCCACCGTGGTCAAGCCGGCCACCCCCACCGGCTACGTCACGCAGAAGTGCGTCGAGCTGATGCTCGAGTCCGGCGTGCTGCCCGAGGGCTCGATCCAGCTGATCTCCGGCTCCGCCCGCGACCTGCTGGACCACCTGGACTACCGCGACCACGTCGCGTTCACCGGCTCCGCCGCCACCGCGGCCACGCTGAAGAAGCACCCGAACGTGCAGGAGGGCGGCGTCCGCTTCACCGCGGAGACCGACTCCCTCAACGCCGCCATCCTCGGCCCGGACGCGGACCCGGAGTCCCCCGAGTTCGAGGCGTTCGTGAAGGTCGTCTTCCAGGAGATGACGGTCAAGGCCGGCCAGAAGTGCACCGCCATCCGCCGGGTGATCGTCCCGCAGGATCGGGTCGAGGCCGTGACCGCCGCCCTCACCGAGCGCCTGGCCGCGAAGGTCGTCCTGGGCGACCCGCGCGTCGAGGGCACCACCATGGGCGCCCTGGCCTCGAAGGACCAGCAGGGCGAGGTCCGCGGCGCGGTGCAGCGCCTGGTCGACGCCGGCGGTCAGGTCCGCCTCGGCGGCCCCGAGGGCTCGACCGGTGACGCCGACGCCGAGTCCGGCGCGTTCTTCGCCCCCACGGTGCTCACCTTCGAGGACGCACGCACCCCCGAGGTGCACAGCGTCGAGGCGTTCGGTCCGGTCACCTCGGTGATCGGCTACACGGACGTGGCCGACGCCGTGGCCCTGGCCGCCCTGGGCTCGGGGTCGCTCGTGGCCACGGTCGCCACGAACGACGGTGAGACCGCCCGCGCGTTCGCCGCCGGGATCGGCGCCCACCACGGCCGCGTGCACGTCCTGAACCGCCAGACCGCCGCGACCACCACGGGCCATGGCGCCCCCGTGCCGGTGCTGATCCACGGCGGCCCCGGCCGCGCCGGCGGCGGCGAGGAGCTCGGCGGGGTCCGCGCCGTGAAGCACTACATGCAGCGCACGGCGATCCAGGGCTCCCCGGACATGCTCACGGCCATCACCGGCGTGTGGCATCAGGGCGCCGCGGCCCACACGGTGACCCGCGAGGACGTGGAGGCCGGCACGGCCGTGCACCCGTTCTACAAGTCCCTGGCCGAGCTGACGGTGGGCGACCAGTTCGCCTCCGGCCTGCGCACCATCACCCTGGAGGACATCACCGCCTTCGCGGAGGAGACCGGGGACAGGTTCTACGCCCACACGGACGAGGAGGCCGCCATGGCCAACCCGTTCTTCCCGCGCCGCGTCGCCCACGGCTACCTGCTGGTCTCGTGGGCCGCGGGGCTGTTCGTGGCCCCGGATCCGGGCCCGGTGCTGGCCAACTACGGCCTGGAGAACCTGCGCTTCATCACGCCGGTGACCTACGACGACGCCATCCGCGTGACCCTGACGGCCAAGCGCATCACCCCGCGCGTGAGCGACGAGTACGGCGAGGTGGCCTGGGACTGCCGGATCCACAACCAGAAGGACGAGCTCTGCGCCCAGTACGACGTGCTGACGCTCGTGGCCAAGACCTGGCCGATGGCCCCGTCCGAGACCTCCCAGGGCTGAGCCCCCCTGCTTCGACGGGCCGTCCCGTGCGCCCGCTGCGCGCCGGGCGGCCCGTCGTCGTCCCCGGGAACAAGGAGCGTGCCCGGGACGTTCACCTGTACGTCCCATTCGGACCGCGAGAGAAGAAGGTCGACATATATGTCCGAGTTCACCCGTTTTGATCAGGTCACCGTGCTGGGCACCGGTGTGCTGGGTTCGCAGATCATCATGCAGGCGGCGTACCACGGCAAGAAGGTGATGGCCTACGACGCCGTCCCCGCCGCCCTCGAGGGGATCGAGCGCCGCTGGGCGTGGATCCGCCAGGGCTATGAGGCAGACCTCGGGGAGGGCTACGACCCGCAGCGCTTCGACGAGGCCATCGCCCGCATCACGCCGACCTCGGACCTCGGCGAGGCCCTGGCGGATGCGGACATCGTGATCGAGGCCGTCCCGGAGAACCTGGAGCTCAAGCGCAAGGTGTGGGCCCAGGTGGGCGAGCTCGCCCCCGCCACGACCCTGTTCGCCACGAACACCTCCTCCCTGCTGCCCTCGGACTTCGCCGACGCCAGCGGCCATCCGGAGCGCTTCCTGGCCCTGCACTACGCCAACCGCATCTGGGCGCAGAACACCGCCGAGGTCATGGGCACCGCCGCCACCTCGCCGGAGGCCGTCGCGGGAGCCCTGCAGTTCGCCGAGGAGACCGGCATGGTCCCCGTGCACGTGCGCAAGGAGATCCCGGGCTACTTCCTCAACTCCCTGCTCATCCCGTGGCTGCAGGCCGGCTCCAAGCTGTACATGCACGGAGTGGGCAACCCGGCGGACATCGACCGCACCTGGCGCGTGGCCACCGGCAACGAGCGCGGCCCGTTCCAGACCTATGACATCGTGGGCTTCCACGTGGCCGCCAACGTCTCCCGCAACACGGGCGTCGACTGGCAGCTCGGCTTCGCTGAGCTGCTCGAGAAGAGCATCGCCGAGGGCCACAGCGGCGTGGCCGACGGCCAGGGGTTCTACCGCTACGGGCCGGACGGGGAGAACCTCGGCCCGGTGGAGGACTGGAACCTGGGCGACAAGGACACCCCGCTCGGCTGACCTCCTCCGCTGACGGATCAGGGGCCGTCCGGTGCGCACCACGCATCGGGCGGCCCCGTTGCGTGCCCCCGCCGCTTCCTTGTGGCATCCGTCACAGCGCACGTAGAGTCGGGCCATGACGACCTCCCGACTCCCCCTGCTCGGCGCCCTCGCCGTGGGCGCGCTCGCCCTCGCCGGGTGCGCGGGCGGCGGCGGCGCGGAGCCCTCCTCCCCCGCCCCCTCGTCGGCGTCGTCCACGACGACGGCGGCCTCGTCCGCCCCCACGTCGCCCGCGGCCAGCAGCTCCACGGAGAGCACGGGCGCGGCGGAGAGCACGGCCGGCGCCTCCGCCTCGGGCAGCCTGTCCCTCGAGATGCCCCCCGCGCTGGACGGGCAGCGGACCCTGGCCGTGCAGGCCGCCGTCCAACGGGCCGCGGGGCCGGGGTCCGAGGTGGGGCTGAGCGCCGCCTCGCCGCTGGAGCGGCAGACGGAGCTGCGCCAGCGGGCCGCCGGCCTGGAGCAGGCGGTCGACGCCGGTGCGAGCCCGGCTTCCACCCGCAGCGCGGAACAGCAGGCCTGCCTGGACGCCACCCGCTCCGATCTGGAGCGGGACGCCGAGGCCGGGGCGGCGGACCTGGGGCTCACGGCCCAGCCGGAGACGGCCGCCACGACCGGCGGCGGGCCCACCACGACACCGGCGCCCTCCTTCACGGCGTCCCCCGACGCCGAGGTCACTCCGCTCGGCGTGCGCGTCACCGTGTACCCCACGGAGGAGGCCGCCCGCGCCGCCCTGGAGGACGCCCGAGCGGCGGCGCAGGCCTGCACCGGGGTGGACCTGGCCGGGCTCGACGTGGAGAGCGTGACGCGGACCGAGCACGAGGGCGGCACCGCGTACACGGCGCTCCCGGCCCCCGGGGGGTCCGTCTACTCCCACCTCACTGCCGTGCAGGACGGCGCCCGCACCGTGGCCGTGGCCCAGGCCGACGCGGACGGCGGGGTGCCCGCGGACGCCGAGGACCGTGCGGCCTCAATCGTGGCCGACGTGCTCGCCGCGCTCGACGGCGAGGGCTGAGGACAGCGGGCCCTCAGCCCCGCAGACCCCCGAGCACCACGCCCGTGACGGCGTCGATCATCTGGTCCGGTCCCTGCTGGCCGGGAACGCCGCGATCCGGCCGGTACCAGTCGACGATCGAGTTGATCATGCCGAGCGCGAGGCGGGCGAGGTTGCGCGGGGTCACGTCGGAGCGCACCGCACCCGCGGCCTGGGCGGCCTCGAGCAGGTCACCGAAGCGCCGGGTGATCTCGCGCCGGCGCTCGACGGCGGCCACCTCGACCGCCGAGTTCCCGCGCAGGCGCAGCAGCAGGGTCACCTCGGGCTGCTTCTCCGCCAGCACCCCGAGCGTGCCGCGGATGGCCGCCTCGACCTGCGCGCCGGCATCGGCCCCGCTGGCCACCACATCGTCCAGGCACGCCTCGAGGGCGTCGAGCGCCTCCGTCACCGCGTGGTCGAGGATCGCCTCCTTGGACTCCACATGGTGGTAGATCGCGGACTTGGAGATGCCCAGGTGGGCGGCGAGCATGCCCATGGACGTCGCCTCGTAGCCGTGCCGGTTGAAGAGCTCGACGCACTCGGCCAGCAGCGTCTGCCGGTCATAGCCGGGCCGGCCGCGGCGCGGGGTGGGGCTGCTCTGGGGCACGGGGCTCCTTCAGGGG
>NZ_JABFAZ010000041.1:4977-28337 GCF_017168505.1 Micrococcus sp. KRD077
TCCTTCAGGGGCGGGCGGACGCCGACGACGACGGCGCACCGGTCCACTCTACCGGGCACGCCGGCGTCGGGTTCGGCCGCGGGGTCGGGATCAGGCCTGGTCGCGCAGGTCGTAGATCCGCTTGAGCTTGCCGGAGGAGCGGGCCAGGGACTCCGGCTCCACCACGTTGATCACGCACGAGGAGCCGATCTTCGTCTTGATCTCCATGCGCAGGTGCGCCGCGCAGGCCTGGGCCTCCTCGAGGGACGCATGATCACGGCGCTCGATGTTCACGGCCATCTGGTCCATACGGTCCGGGCGGGTGATCTCGAGGGTGAAGTGCGGCGACAGGGCCGGCTCCTTGAGGGCCAGCTCCTCGATCTGCGACGGGAACAGGTTCACGCCGCGCAGGATGATCATGTCGTCCGAGCGGCCGGTGATGCGGCCCATGCGGCGGTGGCCCGGGTGCGTGGTGCCCGGCAGCAGGCGGGTGAGGTCGTGGGTGCGGTACCGGATGATCGGCAGCGCCTGCTTGGTGAGCGAGGTGAAGACGAGCTCGCCGTGGCGGCCGGTCTCGAGGACCTCGTCCGTGAGCGGGTCGATGATCTCGGGGCGGAAGTGGTCCTCCCAGATGTGGGAGCCGTCCTTGGTGGCCGCGGACTCGCCGGCCACGCCCGGGCCCATGACCTCGGAGAGGCCGTAGATGTCCAGGGCGTCGAGGTCGAAGGTCTGCTCGATCTCGCGGCGCATCTCCTCGGTCCACGGCTCGGCGCCGAGGATCGCGACCTCGAGGGAGGACTCGCGGGGGTCCAGGCCGAGCTTCTTGAAGCCGTCCGCGATGGTCAGCAGGTAGGTGGGCGTGGAGAGGATGGCGCGCGGCTGGAAGTCGGTGATCAGCTGCACCTGCTTCTCCGTCTGCCCGCCGGACATCGGGATCACGGCCGCCCCGATGCGCTCGGCGCCGTAGTGGGCGCCGAGGCCGCCGGTGAACAGGCCGTAGCCGTACGCGTTGTGCACGCGGTCACCGGGGCGGATGCCGCCGGCGCGGAAGCAGCGGGCGACGAGGGTGGCCCACGTGGCCAGGTCGTCGTCGGTATAGCCGACCACGGTGGGCTGGCCGGTGGTGCCGGAGGAGGCGTGGATGCGACGCAGCTCGGGGCCCGTGGCGGCGAAGGCGCCGAACGGGTAGCTCTTCCGCAGGAACTCCTTGTCCGTGTACGGGAACTTGGCGAGGTCCCCGAGCTCCGTGAAGTCCGAGGGGTGGACGCCGTGCGCGTCGAAGTGCTCCCGATACGCGGGCACGTTCTCGTAGGCGTGGTGCAGGGTCCAGCGGAGGCGTTCGAACTGGAGCGCCTCGATCTGGTCCCGGCTCATCGTCTCCTCGGGGTCCGGGGCCCCGCGGTCGGCGGGGGCGGGCAGGGGTGCCGGCGTGTACGGGTTGGGGATCGAGGCCTCGAGCATGGCGTTCTCCTGGGGATGCGGGGGTCGGGCGGCGGTCGACGACGGCGGCGCACCGGCGGGTGCGCCCGTCGGTCAGCGTCCGGGGGCGGGGATGGTGCGGGAGCGGCCGCGGAAGGCGGCCACCGGGGTGCCGTCGTCGGTGGTGACGGTGATGTCGTAGACGGCCGAGCGGCCGGCGGCGGCGACCAGGCGGCCCTCCGCGACGAGGGTCTGCCCGGCGCGGGTGGCCGCGAGGAAGTTGACGTCCACGCCGGAGGCCACGGTGAGGGTGGAGCCGTCCGAGGCGGGGTCGTTGCAGGTCAGCGCGAAGCACGTGTCCGCGAACGCGAAGACGGCGCCGCCGTGGGCCAGGCCGAAGCCATTGTGCTGGTCCTCGGTGAGCGTCATCCGGATGCGCGCGTGGTCCTTCTCGGCGGCCTCGAGGGTGACGCCGAGCCACCGTGCCACGCGGTCCTCCGCGAGCATGGGGTGGTGGGCGGTCTCGGTCATGGGCGGGCCTCCCTGCCGGCACGGGCGCGCCGGCGCGGCGGCGCAGAGAATTACTGAACGATCATTAGGTAACTCCCTGGATGTGACTCACGTCAAGTCCGGTCCGGTGTGTGACGCTCGCCGCCCCCGCCGTCATGCCGTGGGAGCGGGGCACACCGGGGGACCTGTGCGCGGGCCCTGCCCATCGCGTCCGCGACTCCTGTCTAGGGTGACGGCATGGTGACCTTCGCGCCGGACCGCGCCTCCTTCATGCTCAGCCCCTCGGACATCACCGCCGCCGCCACGTGCACCTACGGGTGGCTGCGCGGGACGGTGGACCCCGCGCTCGGGCGCGCCCCGCGGATCGGCGTGGCGGACGCGTTCCTCGAGCGGGTCTCCCGCCTCGGGGACGAGCACGAGTCCCGCGTGCTCGCGCGACTCGAGGCGGAGCACGGCGCAGACCAGGTGGTCCGGCTCACCCGCCCGGAGCGCTACACACCCGAGGGCGTGCAGGCCGCCCGCGAGCGCACCGCGGCGGCGTTGGCCGCGCGCCCCGCCGTCGTGTTCCAGGGGATGCTGCACGACGGCGCGTTCGGCGGTCTGGCCGACTTCCTCGTGCTCCGCACGGACGAGGAGCACCCCGAGGGCGCGTACGAGGTGGTGGACACGAAGCTGGCCCGGCATGCACGGGTGACGGCGCTGCTGCAGATCGCCGCGTACGCAGACCTGCTGGACGGCATGGGCGTGCCGCGGGCGCGGCAGGGCAGCCTGTGGCTCGGGGACGGTTCCCGGCACGTCGCGGACCTGGACGAGGTGATCCCGGTGTACCGGCACCAGCGAGCCCGGCTGGAGGCGCTGCTGCAGGATCACGTGGCCGCCGGGGAGCCCACCCGCTGGGGCGACGACCGCCTGAGCGTCTGCGGCGCATGCGAGGCGTGCGAGGAGGCCGTCGCCGAGCACCGGGACGTGCTGCTCACGGCGGGGGCCACGCGGTTGCAGCGCACCCGGCTGCGCGAGGCCGGCATCACGACCATCGAGCAGCTCGCGGCGTCCGTCGCACCGCCGGAGGGCATGGCCCGCCGCACGTGGGAGGCGCTGCGGGAACAGGCGGCGATCCAGCTGGAGCCGGCCGGGGCGGACGGGCTGCCGCCGCATCGGATCGTGGACCCGCGCGCCGTGGCGGGGCTACCCGTGCCGGACGCCGGAGACGTCTTCTTCGACTTCGAGGGGGACCCGCTGTGGGTCTCCGCGGACGGGAGCATGGAGGGCCTCGAGTATCTGTGGGGCTGGGTCGAGGCGCCGGGCGGGGACACCGCGCGCACCGCCTCGGCCGACTTCCGGTTCACGGGCCTGTGGGCGGACACCCGTGCCGCCGAGCGGGCGGCGCTCGAGCGGTTCGTGGCGTTCGTGGAGGCGCGGCGCGCGGCCCACCCGGGGATGCGGATCTACCACTACGCCGCGTACGAGGTCACCGCGCTGAAGCGCCTGACCGTGCGCCACGGCGTGGGCGAGCGCGAGCTGGACGACTGGCTGCGCGCGGGGCTGTTCGTGGACCTCTACTCCACGGTCCGCGCCGCCCTGCGGGCCGGTGTGCCGAGCTACTCCATCAAGAAGCTGGAGCCCCTCTACATGGGGGTGGAGCACCGGGCGGAGGACGGCGTCACGACGGCGGCGGACAGCGTCACCGAGTACCACCGGTACGTCGCCGCGCTGGAGGCCGGAGACACCGAGGTCGCGCGGGCGATCCGCGCCGACATCGAGGACTACAACCGGTACGACTGCGTCTCCACGGCGCGGCTGCGGGACTGGCTGCTGGAGCAGGTGGGGCGCACCGCCGAGCACGGCGCCACGGCACCCCGGCCCGACGACGATGAGCACCTCGTCGAGCCCGCCCCCGCCTTGGAGGGCGAGGACGCGCGCCTGGAGGCGGACCTCCTGGGCCTCCTGCCCACCGCGGACGACGCGGACGCCGTCCTGGACGACGAGCAGCGCGGCGTGGCCCTGCTCGCCGCCGGGCTGGGCTTCTACCAGCGCGAGGACAAACCCGTGTGGTGGGCCTTCTTCGACCGCGGCATCTCCCCGCCGGATGAGTGGCAGGACGCCCGCGCCAACGTCGTGGCGGACCGCGTGGACGTGGCCGAGGACTGGCACCGACCCAAGGGCGCTCGGACCTTCCAGCGGGTGCTGCGGATGACCGGCACCCTGGAGCCGGGGAGCTCGCTGCAGCCCGGAGCCGAGGCCATCACGGTGTACGAGGACGTCCCGGCGGACCGCCGCGACCTCCTCCAACCCAACGCGGTGCGCTGGGTCGGTGCCAAGGCCGTCGTGGAGGACGTCGAGGACCGCCCGGACGGCAGCTCCGTGGTGCTGCTGCGGGAGAAGATCCCCACGCAGGACGTGGAGCAGCATTCGGAGCTGCCCATGGCGGCGTTCGCCCACACGGTGGTGAACACGGACAAGCTCAAGGAGCGCCTGCGCGAGCGCGCCCGGACCGCGGTGCAGGCCGGCGGTCTGCCGGGATCGGGAGGCGACGCCGCCGCCCCGTCCACGGCCGCCTTCGACATCCTGGCGCGCCGCCCCCCGGCGACCGCCGGCCGCCCCCTGGCGGCCATCTCCACCGAGCTGCGCGAGGGCGACTCCGCGCCCGCTCCCGCCCGCCAGGGCTGGGAGGCGCTCGTGGAGGCGCTCGAGTCCGCGCGGGGCTCCTACGTCGCCGTCCAGGGCCCTCCCGGGACGGGCAAGACCCACGTGGGGAGCCACGCCGTGAAGGCCCTGCTCGAACGCGGGTGGAGCGTGGGCGTCACGGCCCAGTCCCACGCCGTGGTGGAGAACTTCCTGGGCAAGCTCGTGTCCATCGGGGTGCCGAAGAAACAGGTGCTCAAGGCGGAGAAGCGCGGCAAGGACGCGCCCGAGCGCCCCTGGGCCACGGTGTCGGACGCCAAGCCGTACATCGGCCTCCCCGGCCACGTCGTCGGCGGCACCGCCTGGACCTTCGCGCACGAGGACGTGCAGGAGTTCGACCTCCTGGTGATCGACGAGGCCGGGCAATTCTCCCTGGCGCACACCCTCGCCGCGGCGGCCATGGCCCGCACTGTGCTCCTGCTCGGCGACCCCCAGCAGCTGCCGCAGGTCACCAAGGGGACCCACCCCCAGCCGATTGGCGAGGCCGCGCTGAGCTGGCTGGCCGCCGACGAGCCGGTGCTGCGCGCAGACCGCGGCTTCTTCCTGGACACCTCCTGGCGTATGCACTCCGCGCTGACGGAGGCCGTCTCCACGCTCTCCTACGCCGGCGAGCTCGGCGCGAAGGAGGACGTCACGGACGCCCGCCGGCTCGACGGCGTGGAGCCCGGGCTGCACCCGTGGCCGGTCTCCCACACGGGCAACGCGGTGTCCTCGCCGGAGGAGGCCGCGGCCGTCGTCGAGATCGTCCGGTCACTGCTCGGCCGCACCTGGTCCACCGGCCCGGACGACCCCGGCCGGCCGCTCGAGCCGTCCGACGTGATCGTGGTGGCCCCGTACAACGCGCAGGTCGCCACGGTCCGGGAGGCGCTCGACGCCGCCGGTCTCGAGGGCACCACCGTCGGCACCGTGGACAAGTTCCAGGGCCGGGAGGCCGCCGTCGCGATCCTGACGATGGCGGCGTCCTCACCGCAGGAGGTGCCGCGCGGGCTGGACTTCCTCCTGAACCGTAACCGGCTCAACGTGTCGATCTCGCGCGGGCAGTGGGCCGCCTACCTCGTCCACTCCCCCGCCCTCGCGGACGCGCTGCCCACCCGCCCCGAGGACCTGCCGATGATCGGCGCGTTCCTGCGGCTCGTGCACCGTTGAGTCAGCCGGCGGCGCCCTGGCGCAGCAGGAACCGCTGCAGCTTGCCGGAGGGGGTCTTGGGCAGCCGGTCCACGAAGTGCACCCGGCGCGGGTAGGCGTGCTTGGAGTACTCGTCGCGGACCTTGGCCTGCAGCTCGGCCGCCAGGGCGTCCGGGTCCGCGACGGCCCCGGCGGGCACCACGAACGCCACGACCTCCTCGCCCCGCACCCCCTCCGGGTCCGGCAGGCCGACGACGGCGACCTCCTGCACCCGCGGGTGGTCGATGAGCACGGACTCCACGTCGAACGGGCCGATCCGGTAGCCGGCGGCGAGGATCACGTCGTCGTCCCGGGAGGAGAAGAAGAACCAGCCGTCGTCGTCCTGCCGGGCGGTGTCCCCGGTCAGGTACCAGCGCCCGTCCGGGGTGAAACGCTCCGCGGTCTTCTCCGGCTCCCCGAGGTAGCCGGGGAACCAGAACAGGGGCGAGGCCGCGTCGATCGCGATCTGCCCGTCCCGGATCTCGGCGGCGATCCCCGGCAGGGGCACACCCATCGAACCCGGGCGGGGCGGCGCGGCCAGCTCGGGGTGCGCGAGGGTGCAGATGACCATGCCCAGCTCGGTCTGGCCGTAGTGGTCGCGGATCTCCGTGCCGAGGGCCGCCCGGCCCCACTCGAGCACGGACGGCGGCAGCGGCTCCCCCGCCGTGGACACGCGCCGCAGCCGCAGCGGGGCGTCCTCGGTGACCTCCCCGGCCTTGGCCAGCGCGCGGAACATCGTGGGGGCGCCGGCGAGGTTCGTGACGTCCTGCGAGCTGATCACCTCGACCATGGTCGCCGGGGAGAAGGCGCCGCGGTACTGCACCGAGGTCGCCCCGAGCACCAGCGTGCCGACGATCCCGTAGTACAGCCCGTACGCCCAGCCGTGGTCGGCCGCGTTCCAGAACAGGTCCTCGGGGCGCAGGTCCACCGCGCACGTGAGGTAGACGGCGAACGCGGCGGCCGCGCGCAGCGGCACAGGCACCCCCTTGGGGCGGCCGGTGGTGCCGGAGGTGAACAGCAGGGCGATCGGCCCGTCCCCGCCGACGGCGACGTCCTCGGCCAGCGGCGCGGAGTCCGCGAGCGCGTCCCACTCCGGGCCGGTGCGGATGATCTCGATGCCGGGGATGTCCGTGAGCTTCTCGGCCTGACGGGGTTCGGCGACGACAAGCCGCGCCGCCGCGCCCTCGATGCGCATCCGGGCGGCGCCCGCGGCGAACGCGGTGAACAGCGGCACGTGCACAGCGCCGAGCCGCCACAGGGCCAGCAGCGTGATGACGAGCTCCTCCCGTTTGGACATCATCACGGGGACCCGGTCGCCGCGCGTGACGCCGCGGGCGGCGAGGCCGGTGGCGAGGCGGCGCGAGCGGTCGGCCAGCTCGCCGAAGGTGAGGTCGACGGCGGACATGTCCTCCGCCACGAACCGGAACGCCACCGCGTCGGCCGGCCAGCGGTCGCAGAGCAGGTGGGCGGCGCAGGCGTCCGGGGTCTCGACGTCGGCGACCCACCCGGCCATCAGCCGGTCGATCGTCCCGGCCTCGTGGGCCTGCCCGGTCCGTTCCGTCATCTCGGTCTCCTCATCCCTCTCGGCATGCCGACGCCGGGCGACGGCGACGTCAGCCACGGTAGGTCCACCGCGCCCCGGGCCACCGGGCGCGTCCGCATGTTGCACTCGCCACCCCGTCGCGGCTGAGGGCAGGATGGCGCCATGACTGATCTCGATCCCGCCACCCCTCGCCCCTCAGGGACGCGCGCGGACGCCCCGCCCCGGACCGACGTCGCGCTGCGCCCGGTGGCCGCCGACGACGCCGACTTCCTGTGGACCTGGATCCACGGCGCCGAGGACCCCGAGTGGAAGTCGTGGGACGCCCCCTACTTCCACGCCGCGGACACGGCCGCCCCGCCGAGCCGCGCGGACTTCGACGCCGACCACGCGCGCCGGCGCGTCGGCGACCCTGACGTCCGGGTCGTCACGGTGGACGGCACCCCCGTCGGTCTCGTGACCCGCACGGAGCAGCATCCGGCGGGCGCGGGCTGGTGGGAGCTCGGCATCCTGTTGTTCGACCCGACCACGTGGGGCCGCGGCGTCGGGCGGGCGGCGCTCACGCTGTGGTCGGACGCGTCGTTCGCGGAGACGGACGCGCACCTGCTGAGCCTGGTCACGTGGTCCGGCAACGCGCGGATGATCGCGTCGGCGGTCCGCGTCGGGTACACCGAGGTCGCCCGCATCCCCGAGGCGCGCTCCTGGGAGGGCCGGCGATGGGACTCGGTGCAACTCGCGGTGCTGCGGCGAGACTGGTGGCCGGCGTCGACGGACGGCTGAGGACGGACCCGGTCGTCGCCTTCGTCGGGCGTCCGCGGCGCCTGCCAGAATGGGGGCCATGACCTCGCAGCCCGCGCCCGCGTCCACCGCCCACCGCCGTTCCCTCGCCGAGGCCGGCATCGCCCTCGGCCCCCTGGACGGCCGCTACCGTGCGGCGGTGGAGCCGCTCGTGGAGCACCTGTCCGAGGCGGCGCTGAACCGCAACCGCATCCACGTGGAGGTCGAGTGGTTCATCCACCTGGCCGAGCACCGCGTGCTGCCGGGTCTCGAGCCGCTCACGGCCGAGCAGCAGGCGGGCCTGCGGGCGATCGTCACGGACTTCGACGCGGAGTCCGTGTCCGAGTTGGCGGCCACCGAGAAGGTCACGGTGCACGACGTGAAGGCCGTCGAGTACTTCATCGCCGGCCGCCTCGAGGGGCTGGGCCTGGGCCGGCTGAAGCCGCTCGTGCACTTCGCGTGCACCTCCGAGGACATCAACAACCTCGCCTACGCGGTGGGCGTGCGCGACGCCGTCGAGCAGGTCTGGCTGCCGGCCGCCCGCGCCGCCGTGGCCACCGTCTCCGCGATGGCCGCCGAGGCCGCCGAGACCCCCATGCTCTCCCGCACGCACGGCCAGCCGGCCACGCCCACCACGCTGGGCAAGGAGATGGCCGTGTTCGTGCACCGCCTGACCCGCCAGACCCGGCGCATCGCCGGCCAGGAGTACCTGGGCAAGATCAACGGCGCCACCGGCACCTACGCCGCCCACCTCGCCGCCGCCCCGGACGCGGACTGGCCGGCCCTCTCCCGCTCCTTCGTGGAGCACCTCGGCCTCACCTGGAACCCGCTGACCACCCAGATCGAGTCCCACGACTGGCAGGCGGAGCTGTACGCCGACGTCGCGCGCTTCAACCGGATCCTCCACGGCTTCTGCGTGGACGTGTGGAGCTACATCTCCATCGGCTACTTCGCGCAGATCCCCGTGGCCGGTGCGACCGGCTCCTCCACCATGCCGCACAAGGTGAACCCGATCCGCTTCGAGAACGCCGAGGCCAACCTCGAGCTCTCCTGCGCCCTGCTCGATTCGCTGGGCGCCACCCTCGTGGAGTCCCGTTGGCAGCGCGACCTCACGGACTCGACGTCGCAGCGCAACATCGGCGTGGCCCTCGGCCACTCGGTGCTCGCCCTGACCAACGTCACGAAGGGCATGGGCCAGCTCCAGGTGGCCGAGCCCGTGCTGGCGGAGGACCTCGACACGAACTGGGAGGTGCTCGGCGAGGCCGTCCAGACCGTGATGCGTGCCGAGGCGATCGCCGGCGTGCCGGGCATGGACAACCCCTACGAGCGCCTCAAGGAGCTGACCCGCGGCCACCGCGTGGACGGGGTGCGCATGCGCGAGTTCGTGCAGGGCCTCGGCCTGTCGGAGGCGGCCCAGGCGCGCCTGCTGGAGCTGACCCCGGCCGGGTACACCGGCGTGGCGTCGGAGCTGGCCAAGGAGTTCGGGCCGGCGCAGGACTGACCCGGGGCCGCCTGACGGGGGACGATGGGCGGGTGCTGCTTCCGCTTCTCCCCGTGTGGCTGCTGTCCACCACCCCCAAGGACCCCGCCGAACTCGAACGGGACGTGCCCGAGCCGATCGACGCGCACGGCGAGCTCGCCGACGCGATCACCGCGGCGATCACCGCCGTGGACCTCGTGGGCGTGTTCTTCTTCGCGATCTCGGGCGCCGTGCTCGCCGTGCGCAAGGGCTACGACATCGTCGGCTCCCTGCTGCTGGCCCTCATGGTGGGCACGGGCGGCGGTGTCGTCCGTGACCTCGTGGTCGGCCGGGACGTGCCCGCGGCCTTCGACAACCCCTGGTACCTGATCCTGCCGGCGGTCGCGTCCTTGGCGGTGTTCCTCCGGATCTTCGACGGCGAGCGCGGCCACCACGCCGTCATGGCCTTCGACGCCATCGGTCTGGCCGTGTACTGCGTGGTGGGCACGCGCATCGCCCTGCTCGCCGGCCTGAGCCCGGTCGCCGCCGCGGTGCTGGGCCTGGTGACCGCCGTCGGCGGCGGCATCCTGCGCGACGTCGTCGCCGGGGAACCGCCCGCCGTGTTCGGCGGGCGCGGCTGGTACGCGCTGCCGGCCATCCTCGGCGCGGGCACGACGGCGGCCCTCGGCCAGGCGGAGCTCCTGAACCCGCTGACCTCGGCCGCGGTGATGGTGCTCGTGCTCGTGCTGCGCGTGGTGTCGCTGCGCAGGGAGTGGCTCGCCCCGGGGGCCGAGATCTCGGGAAAGACCCAGCGCCAGCGCCTGGATCCGCACGACGAGCCGCCCGTGCCGGACATCCGCGACCGCAAGGGCAGGGACGGGCCACCCGCCGACCCCGGTGAGGACGGCCCCCCGGCGAACGAGGAGACGCCCGGAACCGACGAAGACGTCACACCTCCGGGGACACCCGGGTGAACAAACGAGCCACCGCGCGGGCCGCCCGGGACAATGGCCGGTGACCCCCCGGACCCGACGGAAGGAGCCGCCGTGGACGTGCAGCAGTTCTTCGCCACCCTCACCGACGTCCCGTGGCTGCTCACGACCCTGGACCTGATCGGGATCTTCTTCTTCGCCACCTCGGGGGCGCTGCTGGCGGCGCGCAAGCAGTTCGACCTGGTGGGCTCGATGGCGCTGTCCCTGCTGGCGGGCCTGGGCGGCGGCTTCACGCGGGACATCCTGCTGGACCGCGGTCTGCCCGCGTCCCTGGAGAACCCGGTCTACCTGGCCCCGCCCGTGCTGGTGTCCCTGCTCGTGTACGTCAAGCTGATCCACCCGAATCGGCTGAACCTGACCATCACCCTGTTCGACGCCGCCGGGCTCGCCCTGTTCACGGTGTCCGGTGTGCTGCTGGCGCACTCGATGGGCGTGCACCCGGTGTCCACGGTGGTGATCGCGATGGTCACGGCGCTCGGCGGCGGCGTGCTGCGGGACATCGTCGCCAACGAGGTGCCCTCCATCTTCGACCCCCGCGGCGTCTACGTGCTCCCCACGTTCCTGGGCGCGGTGCTGGCGACCGTGGTGGCGATGAACGGCGCGCTCAACGCGTTCACGGGCTTCCTCATCGCGTTCCTGATCTTCGCGGTGCGGATGATCGCCTACCGCTACCAGTGGCGGTTCTTCGGCGCGGAGATCTCCCAGGACAAGGAGTCCCTCGAACGTCTGCGGCGCCTGGCCACGCAGGCGCAGGAGGCGGCCGCGCGCCGGGTGGAGCGCACCCTCGAGCGCCGGCTACGCTCCCCCGGCGCCCCCGCCTTCCCCGACGACGACGCGGACGGGTCCTACGGACCGCGGCAGGAGTACGAGGACCAGGTGCGGGTGGACGACTACGACCCGCAGACCCAGACGATCACCGTCGTCGACCCCGCCTCACACCAGCAGGTGCGCCTGGACCGCGGCACCGGCGTCATGGACGTCACCGACCTGCGCACCGGGCGCACGCGCAGCTTCGACGACCCCGAGCACGACTGGATCGCGGACGACCCGGAGGACCCGAGGGACTGAGGGATGCGGGGGCCCGACGCCGGGCCGGGGCCACGCGCCCCGCGGACAGGTCTATGCTGAGAGTCCATGACCGGCACGCATGAGACCGCCCGCCCCGCCAGCACCACCACGGAGGCCGCGGCCTCCGGCCCCCTCCACCGCGTCGGATTCGACCGCGCGAAGTACATCGAGCTCCAGTCCCAGCACATCCAGGAACGCCGCCGCCAGATCGGCGGGAAGCTGTACCTGGAGATGGGCGGCAAGCTCTTCGACGACCTGCACGCCTCCCGCGTCCTGCCCGGCTTCACCCCGGACAACAAGATCGCGATGCTCGACCGCATCAAGGACGAGACCGAGATCCTGGTGTGCTTCAACGCCAAGGACCTCGAGCGGAACAAGGTCCGCGCGGACCTGGGCATCACGTACGAGGACGACGTCCTGCGCCTCGTGGACGTGTTCCGGGAGCGCGGGTTCCTGGTGGAGCACGTGGTGGTCACGCAGCTGGAGGACGCCAACCACCGTGCACTGGCGTTCCTCGAGAAGCTCGAGCGCCTCGGCCTGAAGGTGGCCCGCCACCGCGTGATCCCCGGCTACCCGCACGCCATGTCCACGATCGTCTCGGAGCAGGGCTTCGGTGCCAACGAGTGGTCCGAGACCACGCGGGACCTCGTCGTCGTGACGGCCCCCGGCCCGGGCTCCGGCAAGCTGGCGACGTGCCTGAGCCAGGTGTACAACGATCGGCAGCGGGGCATCCCGGCCGGCTACGCGAAGTTCGAGACGTTCCCCATCTGGAACCTGCCGCTCGAGCACCCGGTGAACGCCGCCTACGAGGCCGCCACCGTGGACCTGGACGACATCAACCTGATCGACCCGTTCCACCTGGCCGAGTACGGCGAGCGGGTGACGAGCTACAACCGCGACGTCGAGGTGTTCCCGCTGCTGTCCGCGCTGCTGGAGAAGGTCACGGGCACCACCCCGTACAAGTCCCCCACGGACATGGGCGTGAACATGGCCGGCGCGGCGATCGTGGACGACGAGGTGTGCCAGGAGGCCGCAAAGCAGGAGATCATCCGGCGCTACTACAAGGCTCAAGTCAACGAGGCGCTGGAGGGCGCGGACGACACCGAGTCCGAGCGCGTGGCCCTGGTGATGTCCAAGCTGGGCCTGAGCTCGGAGGACCGCCCGGTGGTGGGTGCCGCGCAGTTGGTGGCCGAGCGCACCGGTGAGCCCGGCGCGGCCGTGCAGCTGGCGGACGGCACCCTGGTGACCGGCAAGACCTCGGAGCTGCTGGGCTGCTCCGCCGCGGTGCTGCTCAACGCCCTCAAGGTGCTGGCCGGCATCGAGGACGACGTGCACCTGCTCTCCCCCGCCTCGATCGAGCCGATCCAGACGCTCAAGACCGTGCACCTGGGCTCCAAGAACCCGCGGCTGCACACGGACGAGGTGCTGATCGCGCTGTCCGTGTCCGCGGCGACCGACGAGAACGCGAAGGCGGCCGTCGAGCAGCTGGCGAGCCTCGAGGGCTGCGACGTGCACACGACGACGATCCTCGGCTCCGTGGACGAGGGCATCTTCCGGTCCCTGGGGATGCTCGTCACGAGCGAGCCGAAGTTCCAGAAGAAGGGGCTGTACCGGAAGCGGTGAGGCGGGGCGGTTCGGGCGGTCGCTTTCGTTGACGAAACGGGCGACCCCTGGGCGTTTTCGTTCGAGAAGTGGGAGCGGGCCACGGCCCGCTCAGGAGGCCCCGGTGGTTCGCCGGGGCCTCCGTTCGTTGACGACGGCGACAACTCGCTCCGCGACGACGGCCGGGTCCTCGTGCTCCCAGAAGCGGAGGACGAGCCAGCCGCGCTCCGTCAGGATGCGCGTGGTCTCCAGGTCCCGGGCCCGGTTCGTGGCGACCTTGTCCGACCAGTAGCCGCCGTTGGCCTTCGGCGCGATGTAGTGCTGGGGACACCCGTGCCAGTAGCAGCCGTCGATGAGGACGGCGACGCGCGCGGGACGGAACAGGATGTCCACCGTGCGGCGGAGGTCCTTCTCCGGCTTCGCGTTCACCCGGTAGCGGAGGCCGGCGGCATGGAGGAGACGGCGAACGGGGGCGTGTCAGATGGTCTGTGTAAGCCGTACCGAGAGGAACGGTAAGAATCATGACCATGATCGACGAGAAGAACCCAGGCGAGCCCTCGGGCCAGGACCTGGTCGAGCAGCTGAAAGCCTCAGGGCGGGAGGGCGTGGCCGGGGTCTGCATGCCTCTCAGTGTGGCAGGCGAGCCGGGCCACCCATCAGATGTGGGCCACGTCACCTCAGTCCGATCCCGACGGCCGGGCGTGGCTAGAGTGCTGAGGTCGGCGCCACACCCCGGCGCGTCCCACGTCACTCGAGGAGAGCACCCCCATGGCCTTCGCCGCCCTGTCCCGTTCCGCCCGTCTTGCCGGCCTGTCCGCTGCCGCGCTGCTGGCCCTCACCGCGTGCGGCGGTCAGGACTCGTCCGACGCCGACGCGTCCGCCTCGACGACGGCGCCCGCCTCCGCGTCCGCGCAGGGTGCGGAGTCGTCGTCCGCCTCGGCGTCGTCGCTGTCCGCGGCCCCGGCCGACTACGAGGCCGGCACGTGCTTCACCGCCCCGCTCGGCGCCCGTGACCTGTCCTCCTTCGAGACCACCGACTGCGAGGGCGCCCACACCGCGGAGTACCTCTGGGCCGTGCCGGCCGTGGCCGAGGGTGAGGAGGCCGACCCGGCCGCCGCCCAGACCTGCACCGCCCAGGCCCAGCGCCTGAGCGAGGAGAAGGAGGACCAGCTGAACGGGGCCGTCCTGACCTCCTCCGAGCTGGGCAACTACGGCACCGACGAGAAGCACTGCGTCGTGTACGGGGTCTCCGGTGAGTGGGAGGGTCAGATCGTGGACCCGGAGATCACCCTGGAGACGGCGTCCGCCGACGCCTGATCCCGCCGGCGGCCCCGTGCGTCGTGAGATCGCGCCGCCCGGGACCGCCGCGGATGGACGCGGGACCGGCGAGGCCCGTAGTGTCTTCTGCGTCCAGAAGTTAGACGGTCGAACAGATGCGGCGGTCGGTGCCGCGTCGTGTCCGCCACCGAGGAGGCGCCATGGGTGAAGTGAGGACGGGCGGCGAGGCCGCGCTCTCCGGGGTGACCGCCGAGCTGGACGCCGCGCTCCGACATGCCGCGGCCCAGGCGCCCGGATCCGCCGCCTTCGCCGAGCTGCTCGACTCGCTCCACGTCCATGTGGGCGCCGGCAAGCTCATCCGCCCCCGTCTCGTCGAGCTCGGCTGGCGCCTGGCGACCGCCGACCCGGTCCCTCCGTCCGGCCGCGCTGCCGTCGACCGGCTCGGGGCCGCCTTCGAACTGCTGCACACCGCACTGCTCGTCCACGACGACGTCATCGATCGGGACACGCTGCGGCGCGGCCAGCCCGCCGTGCACGCCTCCGCCCGGCACCGCCTCGAGGCCCGCGGGGTGCCCGCTGCGGACGCCGCCCACGCCGGGGTCGCCGTCGCCCTCATCGCGGGGGACGTCCTGCTCACCCAGGCGTTCCGGCTCGCCGCCACCTGTGCCGCCGACACCGTCCGGGCCGCCGAGGCCGCCGCCGTCGTCTTCGACGCCGCCGCCGTGACTGCGGCCGGCGAGCTCGAGGACGTGCTCCTGGGGCTGTCCCGCCACACCGGTGAGGAGCCCGATCCCGACCGCATCCTCGCCATGCAACGGCTCAAGACGGCGCACTACACGGTCGGCGCGCCCCTGCGCGCCGGCGCCCTCCTGGCCGGGGCGGATCCCGACCTCGCCCGGGCGATGGGCGAGGCCGGCGCCGACCTCGGCGCCGCCTACCAGGTGATCGACGACGTCCTCGGCGTGTTCGGCGATCCCGGGGAGACCGGCAAGTCCGCCGACGGCGACCTGCGCGAGGGCAAGGCCACCGTGCTCACCGCCCACGGCCGCCGCATCCCCGCCGTCCGCGCCCTGCTCGACGCGGGCCCGGCCACCCCCGCGGACATCGAGGCCGCCCGCCGCGCCCTCGAGGCGGCCGGTGCCCGGGAGCACGCCCTCGACGTCGCCGCCGAGCTCACCGTCCGCGCCCGCGAGCGCATCGCGGCCCTGCCCCTGGACGAGACGGTCCGGGCGGAGTTCGCCGACGCCTGCCACGCCGTGCTGACCCGGAGGTCCTGAGATGGCCGCGCCCACCCCGAGCCCTGCCGCGCTGTACACGCGGACGGCCCACACCGCAGCGGCCCAGGTGATCCGCCGCTACTCCACGTCCTTCTCCTGGGCCTGCCGCACCCTGCCCCGGTAGGCACGCCAGGACGTGGCCACGATCTACGCCATGGTCCGCGTCGCCGACGAGGTGGTCGACGGCGTCGCGGTGGCCGCCGGGCTCGACGAGGCCGGGGTCCGCGCCGCCCTGGACGACTACGAGCGGGCGTGTGAGGCCGCGATGGCGTCGGGCTTCGCCACCGACCCGGTCCTGCACGCCTTCGCCGACGTGGCCCGTCGCCACGGCATCACCCCGGAGCTGACCCGTCCCTTCTTCGCCTCCATGCGCGCGGACCTGGGGATCCGCGAGCACGGCGCCGAGTCCCTGGACGCCTACATCCACGGCTCGGCCGAGGTGGTGGGGCTGATGTGCCTGCAGGTCTTCCTCTCCCTCCCCGGCACGCGGGCCCGGACCCCGGGCCAGCGGCAGGAGCTGCGCGCGCAGGCCTCCCGGCTGGGGGCGGCGTTCCAGAAGGTCAACTTCCTCAGGGACCTGGCCGCGGACCACCACGAGCTGGGCCGCACCTACCTGCCCGGTGCCGCACCGGGCGTGCTCACCGAGGCCCGCAAGGCCGAGCTCGTGGCCGAGGTCCGCGCCGACCTCGACGCCGCCCTGCCCGGCATCCGTGTCCTGGACCCCGGGGCCGGGCGCGCCGTGGCCCTGGCGCACGGACTGTTCGCGGCCCTGGTGGACCGGATCGAGGCGACACCGGCGGCCGAGCTGGCCCACCGCCGTGTCCGGGTGCCGGACCATCAGAAGGCCCGGATCGCCGCCCGCGTCCTGGCACGGGGCCGCCGGGGAGGCCGCCGATGAGCGCCCGGGACACCGCTCTCGGCCCGCGCACCGTGGTGGTGGGCGGCGGTTTCGCCGGACTGGCCACGGCGGGCCTGTTGGCCCGCGACGGGCACCGGGTGACGCTGCTGGAGCGCGGCGCCGTCCTGGGCGGCCGTGCCGGACGCTGGTCTGAGGCGGGGTTCACCTTCGATACCGGGCCCTCCTGGTACCTGATGCCCGAGGTGATCGACCGCTGGTTCCGCCTCATGGGGACCTCCGCCGCCGAACGGCTGGACCTGCGCCGTCTGGACCCCGGCTACCGGGTGTACTTCGAGGGGCACCTCCACGAGCCCCCCGTGGACGTGCGCACCGGCCACGCGGAGACGCTGTTCGAGTCCCTCGAGCCCGGCGCCGGGCGCCGGCTGCGGGCCTACCTCGACTCCGCGTCCCGGATCTACGGGCTCGCCAAGGAGCACTTCCTCTACACGGACTTCCGCCGGCCGGCCGCCCTGGCCCACCCGGACGTCCTGCGCGCCCTGCCGGCCCTCGGGCCCCAGCTGCTGGGGGGCCTGCGCTCCCACGTGGCGGCCCGCTTCCAGGATCCCCGGCTGCGCCAGATCCTGGGCTACCCGGCGGTCTTCCTCGGCACGTCCCCCGACCGTGCCCCCGCCATGTACCACCTGATGTCCCATCTGGACCTCGCCGACGGCGTGCAGTACCCCCTCGGCGGGTTCGCGGCCCTCGTGGACGCCATGGCGGAGGTCGTGCGTGAGGCCGGTGTGGAGATCCGCACCGGGGTCGAGGCGACCGCCGTGGAGGTCGTGGACCGTCCCGCCCCCGCCGGCCGCCTCGGACGCCTGGCCGCCCGCCTGCCCAGGCCGGGAGCAGCCCGCGGGGACGAGGGCCGACGTCGCCGCCCGGGCCAGGTGACCGGCGTCGCCTGGCGGTCCGACGACGGCGCCGCGGGACGCCTCGACGCCGATGTGGTGGTGGCCGCCGCGGACCTGCACCACGTGCAGACCCGTCTGCTGCCTCCCGGCCGGCGCGTCGCGGAGTCCACGTGGGACCGGCGCGACCCCGGTCCCTCCGGCGTGCTCGTGTGCGTGGGGGTGCGCGGATCCCTGCCCCAGCTGGCCCACCACACCCTGCTGTTCACGGCGGACTGGGAGGACAACTTCGGGCGCATCGAGCGGGGGGAGGACCTCGCCGCGGACACGTCGATCTACGTCTCGCGCACCTCCGCCACGGACCCGGGCGTGGCCCCGGAGGGCGACGAGAACCTCTTCATCCTCGTCCCGGCCCCCGCCGAGCCGGGGTGGGGGCGCGGCGGCATCCGGGTCCGTGACGGCCAGGGCTGGCGGGTGGACCGCGCCGGGGACGCCCAGGTGGAGGCCGTGGCGGACCGGGCCCTCGATCAGCTGGCCCGCTGGGCCGGGATCCCCGACCTGGCCGAGCGCATCGTGGTGCGGCGCACCTACGGGCCCGGTGACTTCGCCGCGGACGTGCACGCCTGGCGGGGTTCGCTGCTGGGCCCCGGGCACACGCTGGCGCAGTCGGCCATGTTCCGCCCCTCGGTGCGGGACGCGGACGTGGCCGGCCTGATGTACGCGGGCTCCTCGGTGCGCCCGGGAATCGGGGTGCCCATGTGCCTGATCTCCGCCGAAGTGGTCCGGGACGAACTGCGCCACGACGCGCGCAGGGCCCGGCCCGCGGGCCCCGGGGGGAGCGGCACATGATCCGCACCCTCTTCTGGGCGTCCCGGCCGGTCAGCTGGGTGAACACGGCCTACCCGTTCGCCGCCGCCGCGATCCTGACCGGGGGGCTGCCCGCGTGGCTGGTGGTCCTGGGCGTCGTGTTCTTCCTGGTGCCCTACAACCTGGCCATGTACGGCATCAATGACGTGTTCGACTTCGCCTCGGACCTGCGCAACCCCCGCAAGGGGGGTGTGGAGGGCTCCGTGCTGGGCGACCCCGCGGTGCGCCGCCGGGTGCTGGCGTGGTCGGTGCTGCTGCCCGTGCCGTTCGTGGCCGTGCTCGCGGGCTGGTCCGCCGTGCGGGGCGAGTGGGCCGCCGTGCTGGTGCTCGCGGTGAGCCTGTTCGCGGTGGTGGCGTACTCCTGGGCGGGGCTGCGGTTCAAGGAGCGGCCCTTCCTGGACGCCGCCACCTCCGCCACCCACTTCGTCTCCCCCGCGGTCTACGGCCTCGCGCTGGCCGGGGCGACCCCCACGCCCGCCCTGGCGGCGCTGCTGGGGGCGTTCTTCCTGTGGGGCATGGCCTCGCAGATGTTCGGGGCGGTGCAGGACGTGGTGCCGGACCGGGAGGGGGGCCTGGCCTCGGTGGCCACCGTGCTGGGCGCTCGGCGCACCGTCCTGCTCGCCGCCGGCCTGTACGCGGCGGCGGGCCTTCTGCTGCTGGCCACCGACCCGCCGGGCCCGCTCGCGGCGCTGCTGGCCGTGCCCTACGTGGTGAACACCCTGCGCTTCCGCCGCATCACGGACGCCACCTCGGGCGCGGCCCACCGCGGCTGGCAGCTGTTCCTTCCGCTGAACTACGTGACCGGCTTCCTCGTGACCCTGCTGCTGATCGGGTGGGCGCTGACCCGGGGGGCGGCGGCATGATCTACCTGCTGGCCCTGCTGGGTGTCATCGGCTGCATGCTGCTGGTGGACCGGCGCTTCGAGCTGTTCCTGTGGCATCGCCCGCTCCCGGCGCTGCTGGTGCTGGCCGCCGGGGTGGCCTACTTCTTCGCCTGGGACCTGTGGGGGATCGCCGAAGGCGTGTTCCTGCACCGGCAGTCGCCCTACATGACCGGGGTGATGCTCGCCCCCCAGCTGCCCCTGGAGGAGGGGTTCTTCCTGCTCTTCCTCAGCCAGATCACGATGGTGCTGTTCACCGGGGCGCTGCGCCTGCTGCGCGGCCGGCGAGGTGACGCCCGTGCCGCGACGCCGGCCGATCCGACCGACGGGGGCAGCCGGTGACCTTCCTCGACCTCGTCCTCGTCTTCGTGGGCTTCGCCCTGGCCGTGCTCGTGGGCGCCGCCCTCGTCGGCCGCGTGCGGGGCGAGCACCTGCGGGCCGTGGCGGCCACCCGGGTGGCCCTGTGGGCCCTCACGGCGGTCTTCGACAACGTGATGATCGCCGCGGGGCTCTTCGACTACGGCCATGAGCTGCTGGTGGGTGCCTACGTGGGCCAGGCGCCCGTGGAGGACTTCGCCTACCCGCTCGGCTCCGCCCTGCTGCTGCCGGCGCTCTGGCTGCTGCTGACGAGCCGTGGTCGTGCCGGTCGGCGCGGCCCTCGGCCGGGACGCCGCCCCCACCCGGACGATCGCTGACATGCTGCCGCTGATCCCCGCAGACCTGTTGCGCGCGCTCGGCCTGATCCTCGTCCCGGTCGCGGCGGTGCACGCCGGATGGCCGTCCGCGGCGGCGATGCTGCTCGTGTTCGGCTCCCAGTGGCTCACCCGCTGGCTCGCCCCGGGCGGCGCCCTGGACTGGGCCGCGCAGGCGGTCCTGCTGCTGGCCGGGTGGCTGAGCGTCATCGGCCTCTACCCGCGGGTGCCGTGGCTGGACCTGCTCGTGCACGCCGCCGCCTCCGCCGTGGTCGCCTGTCTGACGGCACTGGTGGTGGGGGCATGGCTCCGGCGTCGGGGGACCGAGGCCGGGCAGGCCGTGGCCCTGCTCGGCCCGGGCCTGGCCGGGCTGGGGATCGCGGCCGCCGCCGTGGCCCTGGGCGTGGTGTGGGAGCTGGCCGAATGGTGGGGGCACACGGCGGTGACCCCCGAGATCGGTGTGGGCCACACGGACACCATCGGCGACCTCGCCGCCGATCTCGTCGGCGCCGGGATCGGCGCCGCCCTCGCCGTGCGCCGGGAGCGCATCCGGTGACCCCGGCCCGCCCCACGGTCTCCGTGGTCGTCCCGGTGCTCGACGACGCCGAGCACCTGCGCGTGTGTCTCGCCCTGCTGGCCGCCCAGAGCCGGCCGGCGCTGGAGGTGGTGGTGGTGGACAACGGCTGCGTGGACGACTCGGCGGTGCTCGCCCGCGCCGCCGGCGCGCGGGTGGTGCACGAGCCGCGCCGCGGGGTCCCGGCCGCGGCGGCCGCCGGCCTGGACGCCGCGGTCGGGGAACTGCTGGTGCGCTGCGACGCCGACACGCGGATGCCCGCGGACTGGCTCGAACGGATCGTGGCTCGGTTCGACGCCGACCCCGGGCTCGACGCCCTCACCGGGCCGGGGACCTTCCACGACCAGCCCGGCCTCCGGGGACAGGTGCGGGCGGCGCTCTACACCGGCGCGTACCGCTGGGGGGCGGGCGCCGCGGTGGCGGCCACCCCCGTCTGGGGCTCCAACTGCGCCCTGCGCGCCGAGGCGTGGCAGGCTGTGCGGACCCGCGTCCACCGCGAACGCGGGGACGTGCACGATGACCTGGACCTGTCCTTCCAGCTGGCCCTGGCCGGCCGCCGGATCCGGTTCGATCCGGACCTGCGGGTGGAGGTCGCCGGGCGCATCTTCCACTCCCTGCGCCAGCGGGTGCGGCAGGGCCGGATGGCGGTCACCACCCTGCAGGTCAACTGGGCCCGGCTGTCCCCCGGGCGGCGGTGGCTGCGCCGGGCGGCCCGGTCACGCCCCCGGCCCCACTGGGGGCGTGGCCCCGACGGTCAGTCCCGCGACTGAGCGCCGCCGGCGCCGCGGGCTCGCCTGTCCAACGGGTTGCGACGCAGGGGCAGCCGGTCCACCAGCGGCCGCAGCAGGCCGCGGGTGCGGGGACGCTCGCCGCCGTCGTGCCGGCGCCTGGCCTCGGCCAGGATGTTCGCGGCCATCTCCGGGAACACCACGGCGTGGAAGGGCAGGATGGCGGTCCAGTAGGCGCGTCCGAGCAGGCCGTCCGGCATGAAGACCGCCCGCTGGCGGTAGACGGAGCCTCCGCCCTCCCGCGGCTCGGTGCTCAGCTGCAGCCAGGCCCGCCCGCCGGCCTTCATCTCCGCCCGCAGGGTCAGCCGCCGCCCCGGCTCCACGTCCTCCACCCGCCACCAGTCCACGGCGTCGCCGCGTCGCAGGTGGTTCGGGTCCCGCCGGCCGCGGGTCAGGCCGGGCCCGCCGGCCAACTTGTCCATCAGCCCGCGGATCTTCCACAGCAGCGGGGTGGAATACCAACCGTTGGCGCCGCCCACCGACTCGATCACCGGCCACACCTCCTGCGCGGGCAGGTCGGACTCGCGCTCGCGCTCGTCCGTGTAGACCGTGGTGCCGGCCCACTCGGGATCCGAGGGCAGGGAGGCGGCCGGGTCCGCGGAGCTCTGGAGGTCCGCGTCGAAGGTGACGTCCAGGGGACCCTCCTTCTCCCGCTTCAGCGCCAGCCGCACGGCGTCCATGTAGGAGGTCAGCCCGCCCGGCGGGTCCGGGATGAGGTCGCGGACCGAGCGGTCCTCCACGACCGCCTCCTCGGCGAGGGATGCGGCCAGGGGCAGGGCCACCGCGACCGGGATGGGGGTCACCATGCCGATCCAGAAGCCCGCCAGGGTCTTCAAGGGCAACGGGGTGGGGATCACGATGCGCCGGGACAGGCCGGCGGCCTTGGCGTAGTCCACCAGCACGCTCGCGAACGGCTGGGGGTGCCCGTTGCCGATCTGGGCCCGCAGCTGCACGGGCTCCGGGAGGGCGCAGGCCTGCAGGAGGTAGTACAGGACGTCGCGGATGGCCAGCGGCTCCACCCGGTTCCTCAGCCAGGACGGGCCGGGCATCACGGGCAGCCGCTCGGCGAGGTGGCGGATCATCTCGAACGAGGTGGAGCCCGAGCCGATGATCACCCCGGCCTCGAACGTCAGCGCCGGGGTCGCCGCCCGCTCGAGACGCTCGGCCACGAGGGCGCGGGAGCGCATGTGGTCGGACAGCTCCGCGACGGGGACCGTGTCCGGGTGCAGGCCGGAGAGATAGACGAGCTGGGCCACGCCGGCCGTGTCCGCGGCGGTGCCCACGATGTCCGCGATCCGCTGCTCCTGGGCCACGAAGTCGCCGCCCCCGCCCATGGAGTGCACGAGGTAGAGCACGGTGTGCACGTCCTGCATGGCGGCTTCGACGAGGTCCGCCTCGGTGAGGTCGAGCTCCACCGCCTCGATGCTGTCCGACCACGGTCGGTCCGCGAGGTCGGAGGGGTTCCGGGCGCCGGCCCGGACGTCGAAGCCGGCGGCGAGCAGCTCGGGGATGAGGCGCCCGCCCACGTAACCGGTGGCACCGGTGACGAGGACGCGACGGCCCCGGCCGTCCGGCAGGGACAGGCCGAGGGGGGAGGTGTGGGACGCCGGCGTGGCACCGGCGGGGACGGGGGAGGGCTGTGTGGACGCCATGGGCGCACTCTAGGGTCCGGGGCGGGTCGGGCTGAAGGTCTCAGGTGTGCGGACCCGGGGCCCGTGAGTGGGCACGCCGCCGGACCTGCGTCGGTCGGAGCGGGCCCGGCACGGTCCGTGAAAGACTGCTCGCTATGGCCACTGCAGATTCCGGAGACGTCCTGCCGCACCTGCGCACCGAGGCCATCCGCGCCGTCGTCGGGCCCACCAGTGCGGACCGCGGCTTCGCCGTGGCCGCGTCGGGTGCCGTGGGGCGCCTGCGCTATGACGCCGCCACCGGCCGTCTGGGTCAAGCCCCTCGTGATGGTGTAGCGGTCTGATCCTTCATGGGGGTCAGGCGCTGAGGCCGAGGGTGAGTTCGGTGTCGGGGTCCACCTCGTCTCCGGTGTTGGTCACGGTGGTGAGCCTGCAGCG